>JBFLZB010000006.1:31074-59368 GCA_040756475.1 Thermodesulfobacteriota bacterium | reverse complement strand
GCGCCGCCCTGGCCGCGGCTGTGGCCCCCGCCACCCCCGAGGCGCTGGCCCGCACCTTCCAGGGCGCCCGCTCCGACCGCGTGTCCGACCTCCTGGAGACCCTGGCCTCCCTGGGCCAGGCCCGGCGGCTGGAGGACGGGCGGTACTCGGGGTATGGCGGGGTAGGGACAGGGGGCAAGTCGAGGTAGAATGCTCTCCAGGGTCACAGGCTGCATGGAGAAGGGGATGTGAGATGCTGACGACGATTGAAGGCACCTATCGGGAAGGACGCATCCATCTGAAGGAATCGCCCGCCGGCATCCGCGAGGCGAGAGTCCTGGTGACCTTCATCGAAGAGAGCCACGATAGCGCCTCCCCTTCTTCGACCGGGATCCCTTCGACCGCCTCCTCGCCGCGCAAGCGCTCACGGAAGGTCTGCCGCTTGTGAATCGCGACCCCGCCTTCGACGCCTATCGGGTCAACCGCATCTGGTGAGCGCCCGCCACTCCAGGAACCGTCGTGGATGGGAGCGGCCTCCCTGCACAGCCAGGCACGCCAGGCAGGGCGGCGGAAGGGGCCGCCGTCGATCTGACATTTGGCACCCCGCCGACGGCCTGACCCTCCCGGGTCCGGTGCCCCATCAGAGAGGGCGGCTGGCCCCGGCGCCCCTGACCTTACAGGTGCCGCTTGGGCAGCGGAATCACCCGTCGCACCGCTTCGTGCACGCCCGACCTCGGACCGCGCTCGCGGACCTCCGGGACCCCGGCTTGCGCCGCCAGGGCCTTGGCCCGGGCTGCGGAAAGGTGGGCGTGGACGCCGGGCTTGCCCGGCGCCGGGGAGCCGCTCCAGGGGTGGGCCGAGGCGGCGGAGGCGGCGAGGACCAGGCTCGCTGCGAGGATCCACAAGAATTTGAAAGACATGGCTTCTCTCCTTTCCCCCCTTGCTTGGGGGCGATGCCGGCCGCCGTGCCGGGTCCGGTCCGGCGGTCCGGGACGGCCAGAGTTACGATAGGTCCTCGCATCTCTCGTGCCAAGAAGGGCGCGAATCGGCGCCGGCGCGGATGAACGCAAGCGCAGAGGAGGGTGCTTTCGGGTTCCCCATGGGCGCGGTTCACCGTTGCGGGCGGCTTTTTCCGCCCCGGACCGGTCCCTGCCAGGAGTAGGAATCTACTCCCG
This sequence comes from Thermodesulfobacteriota bacterium, assembly GCA_040756475.1. NCBI lineage: Bacteria > Pseudomonadati > Thermodesulfobacteriota > Thermodesulfobacteriota bacterium. The sequence goes on along the minus strand of JBFLZB010000006.1, from coordinate 58,214 downwards.
CAGGCGATCCGGCCCCGGGGCCGCACCAGCGGCTCCCGGGTGCACGCCGTGGCGGGGCCTGTGGACCCGTTGTCGGCTATCCTGCAAGGGCTGGAGAAAGGCCCCCAGGGAACTCGATCCTCCGAAGGCGCTCACCCTTCGGAGACCCCTCTTCGAAGTGCCCGCAGTGGGGCTTGCAGCGCTGGGGCACGACCCGGGCACGGCAGTTGCTCCTTTGGGTATCGCGGCCGGTGGCGGACCGTCTGGCAGCCTCCCCCGGGGCTGCGCCAGGCGGTCCCGCCGGACCGAACTCGAACCCACGACACAAAGCAGCAGAACCGGGGAAAGGAGCCGACGATGATTGCGTACCGCGGTCTTCTCACGATTGCCCTGACAGCGGCAGCCCTTTGGACCGTGGCCGGGTGCGCCGCCGCCACTCCCGGGTCGCCCAGCCTCGGCATGAGGGACCCCGCCACCGGCGAGCCCGCAGGCAGGGCGATCCGCCAGGTCTCGGTGGACGGGTACCGCCTCGACTACTACCTGCTGGATCCGGCCGACTCCGGCATCGCCGGGAAGGCCCGGGTCCCGGCGAGGCACCTGATGCTCTACGTGGCGGGCCGGGACGGAAGCACCGTGGAAGACGCCGCCGTGACCTTCGCCATCGCCGAGCCCTCCGGGGGCAGCTCGCGCGTTCACGCCTATTACACGAAGGGGCGCCGCGTGATCCGTGCCCTTTCGCCCAGGGAACGGCCAGCCGATGCCGTCGCCATGGAGGGGGGTTACGGAGCCGACCTCAATCTGGGAGTCCGGGGCGCACACCGGATCTCGACCGAGGTAGCCATGGGCAGCGTGATCCTTCGGGACGAGTTCGTCCACACGGTCGAATAGGTTCAACGGCGGCGAACGCGGCGCGGGACGAGACGGCACCAGAGGGTGATGCCGGGTGAGGGAGGTGCGAGCGTGCTCCGGCGTGACAACGGCAAGGGAAGCGGGTGGATGCTGGCTCCCGCCCTCCTGGTGCTCGTACTGCTCCTGTGTCCCTCCGCCGAGGTCCGGGCCCACGGCGAGGCCCACAGCGAGGAGGGGGGCCACGCCGCCGTGGGCTTCGGCTATCTGGGGCTGGAGCCCGAAGGCCTGGTGGACCCCGCGGAACGGGAGGGGTTTTCGGAGCGGGTGAAGGCAGAGGCCTACGCCAAGGGCCGGCTGGACGTGGCAAGACTGGTCGCCCTGGCCGTCGTCCTCGCGGGGGTCTTCGCCGCCCACGGGGCAGGGCGAGGCAGGAAGACCCGCTGGGGCCGAGCCCTGGAGTGGGACGCCCTGGGGACCACTTGCGGGATGGTCCTGCTCTTCCTCGTCGTTCCTACGGGGACGATCCTCTCGTTCTTCTACAACCCATCCCCCTGGCAGACCTACGCCAGCGTGGAGTCCATGGCGGCCCGGCCGGCGCTCGCCTTCCTGCGCAATCTGCACAACTGGTCGAGCGAGCTTCTCCTGGCCCTGATGCTCGTGCACACCGCCAAGACGGTGTCGTCCCGGGGGTACCTGGGGCGCCGCAAGGTGATCTGGCTCACCGGCGCCCTCCTCTTCGTCCTGCTGTGGCTCAACTTCGTGGCCGGAAGCTTTCTTCGCGCCGATCAGGAAGCCCTGGAGGGGTTCCAGCACATCATGTACGCCCTCTCCCTGGTGCCTCTGGGGGAGCACGCGGCGAGGTTCTTCTCGGGGGAACTGGCCGTCATGCGGCTCTTCTCCGCCCACGTGGCCCTCACCCTTGCCTCGGGCTTTCTCCTCCTGACCCTCCACGTGCTCATGCGCCAGGAGTACGTGCACGTCCGGAAGCATTGGAAGGTGGCCCTGGGGTACTTCGCCACCTTGGGAGGGCTCCTCGCCTTGCAGAGCGCCCTCCAGGAGGCGCCCCTCATCAGGGGGCTCGCCGCCGGGCCCGCCGTGACCGGGATCGAGATCACCAAGCCTCCGTGGCCGCTCTACTTCCTGGTGGCCGGCGAGAACCTCTTTGGCGCTGCCGCCATGGCGGCGGCGCCGGTGGTCGTGTTCCTGCCCCTGCTGCTCTTCCCGTACGCGGTGGAGAGCCTCCCGGGAAGGGGCGCCGGGAGGGCGCGGCTGGGGGAGCTTGCCTTCTACCTGGGGAGCCTCGCCGTGCTCGGCCTCTCCCTCTGGGCCGCTGCAAGCCCGATCGTTCCTCACATCTTTTGAATGGGGAATGGAAAATGGCGTCCATGTTCGGGCGGAGAAGAGCCGTCGCACTCTGGGGAGCCCTGGGCGTGACCCTGGCGCTGGGAGCGCCGGCCCCGGCACAAGAACGCATCCGCCTGGGCGCCTATGAAAGCTACGAGCGGTGTATCGAGCTCAACTCCGGAGACTCCCTTCGCTACTCCTACGAGGCGTCCGGTCCGGTGCGCTTCGACATCCACTTTCACTCGGGCGAGAAGACCCAGTACCCCGTCTACCGGGATGGCTCTCTTTCGGGAAGCGGCGTCTTCACGGCGCGCCAGAAGAACGAGTACTGCGCCTACTGGGCTCTGCGGGACGAGGGCTCCGCCGAGCTGACCTTCGAGCTGCGCACCCAGCGGCGGTAGGGCCCCGGGCCAAGGCAGCATTTGCCGTGCCCTCCTCCGACTCCGCCCGCTCTCCAGAGAGGTAGGGTGGGACCCTGTCCCACCACACGGAGGTCCGAGCCGTGGCAGAAATGGTGGGACGCAGTCCCACCCTACGCCCTGCCCAATTTCGCGCTCACCGCCCTGGGGGACCCCCAACTTGCGGGCCTCGCGGCGCGGGGTAGCCTTGCGGGCCTGACTCCCGTGAGAAGGGCTCGGGCGCGATCCGCCCCCTTTCCCGGGAGCAAAGAACCCGCGCAGAGAGGGCCGCGATGATGCACCGCTGGATGGGCTGGGAGCACGGAGTGGGGTTCGGGGGCTGGCTCTTCATGCTCGCCTTTTGGGCGCTCGCGGTCCTGGGGCTGGTCTTCCTCGTGAGGCTCGCCTTGGGAGGGGGCCGGCCCGGGCCAGCGGCGCCGGAAACGCCTTTCGAGATCCTCAGGAGACGTTATGCCCAGGGAGAGCTCACCCGGGAGGAGTTCGAGCGGATGAGGAGGGAGGTGGAGTGATCTGGCAGGGGTTTCCACTGCGGGTGGTCGTCCTGGGGTTGCTGGCCGCTGCTGCGCTGGCGGCCGGCTGCGCCGACCCGGCGGACTTCCCTCCGCGCACCCGGATCGGCACCGTGCCCAAGGGGTTCGCGACCCGCCCCGTGGTCTCGGTGGCGGATGCGGCCTCCTACGCCGGGGAGTATTTGAGGGCTCTCGGCGTGGAGGGGGTGCGGGTGGAGCGTGCCCTCGGCTTTTCAGAAGGCTTCTGGGTGTACGCAACCGAGGTGGAGTCCGGGCGGGGGGCCTTCTCCCTGGAGGTCTCCTCCTCCGGTCAGATGAGCGCGAGGCGCTTCCCCGCCCCCGAGCCGGAGCTCATGTGGAACCAGAAGTACGGCCACCGGGCCCGGCCTCGGCTCTCCGCGATCCAGGAGACCCTGGCCCCCGCGGAAGCCGAGGCCCGCCTTCGCGAGGCCCTTCCCCCGGGCCAGGGCCTTGGAATCGCGCCTCCTGTCGCCTACTACGGCTACGCCCTCTTCCCTCTCTGCGGCGAGGCTGTCCAGGTGGGGGAGGGGGCGGTGAGCACGGTGGACGGCAGGGTCGTCCTGGCCCTGTTCCCGGCGCCCCCGGAAGGCGCTTGGGCTGTGCCCGGGGTGAGGGAAGATCCCTGCCGGTAGGGGCGCACGGCGTGCGCCCGGTCCACACCCCGCTCCCACCGCTCACGAAGTTTCACCTCAGACCGCCGAATCGCAACTCGTCGCCTCGTTAGGGCTCGCCCTTCGGGGCGTGCCTCCGGCACGTCCGATTCCCACGCCAATGTGCATCCACGCCCGTCGCCTACCGAAGACGCTTGGGCAGCGGAATCACCCGTCGCACCGCTTCGTGCGCTGCCGGCCTCCCATCCCGCTCGCGGATTTCCGGGACTTCGGCTTGCGCAGCCAGGGCCTTGGCCCGGGCTGCGGAGACGTGGGCGTGGACGCCGGGCTTGCCCGGCGCCGGGGAGCCGCTCCAGGGGTGGGCCGAGGCGGCGGAGGCGGCGAGGACGAGGCTCGCAGCGAGGATCCACAAGAATTTGGAAGGCATGGCTGTGCTCTTTCTCCCCTCGCTTGGGGGGCGGTGGCGGCCGCCAACTGCCGGATCCGTTCCGGCGGGTTGGGGGGCTGCCGGGTTCATCCCCGTACTTGGCATCTCCCGTGCCAGGAGCGGGGCGGCGGCGGAAGTCCGCACCGGGGCACGGACTTCCGCGGCGGGGAGGGCGGGAGTGGGTCAGGCAGCGTTCGGGAGGCTTGTTGGCTATCCGTCACCCTGTGGAATACTGTTCAGCGGCAGCGGGGCCGGGGAAGCGCGCCCGAGGAGCGAAGGAGGAAGCTGCGCTCCGGGCCGCCCGTGGCGGGCCGGGGTACGAGCCTTGCTTCTGCGTTTGAGGAGTCGGGAGCAGAGGTGGCGCGATGACCGAGGGAAGTCAGAGAGAGGAGCTCCTGCGCCGGGCCGCAGCGGTGGCCGCCCTGGTGGTGGCGGTGTCGGTGCTGCACTACGTCACCCAGACGGACCGGCCGCTCCTCCACGACGTCTACCGGCGCCTCTACTACTTCCCGGCGGGGCTTGCCGCGGTGTGGTTCGGCGTGCGGGGCGGGCTGGTCGCCTCCGCTGCGATTGCCGCGGCCTACGCGCCCCACATCCTGCTGCACTGGCACCACGAGAGCCGGGAGGTGGCCAACCAGTTCATGGAGGTGCTGCTCTACTTCGCCTTTGCGGGCGTGGTGGGGTACTTCGCGGACCGGGAGCGCCGGCTGCGCATCCAGTGCCAGCGCTCGGCTTCGCGCCTGGACCGGTCGTACCGCGAGCTCCGGCGCCAGGCGGACCTCATCCTGGAGATCGAGGGGCACCTGCGCCGGGCCGACCGGCTCTCGGCCATGGGACAGCTCGCCGCCGGCATGACCCACGAGATCCGAAACCCGCTGGGCTCCATCCGGGGCACGGCCGAGATCCTCAAGGACGATTTCCCCCCGGGTCACCCCAAGGCGGAGTTCCTGGCGATCCTGCTCAAGGAGACCGAGCGGCTCAACGGGGTGGTGGAGGAGTTCCTGGGCTACGCCCGGCAGGGGGACCGGGGCGGGGAGGAGCTCTGCGACCTGGAGCGGGTGGTGCGCCAGACGGCGGCCCTCACCGAGGCCCAGGCCCGCAAGGCGGGCGTGGCGGTGCGGTGCGAGGTGGGCGAGGGGCTCCGGGTGCGGGGTTCGCCCGGACAGCTCGCCCAGGTCGTGTTGAACCTGGTCCTCAACGCGGTGCAGGCCTCGCCGCGGGGGGGCGAGGTGCGGGTCTGGGCGGAGGTGCGCCCGGGCCGGGTGCCCGGCCCCGCATACCGGGAAGTGGAGGGGAAGCTGGTCCTGCTCCGGGTCGAGGACCAGGGGGCGGGGCTCCCGGCCGAGGCCCTGTCCCGGGTCTTCGAGCCCTTCTTCACGACCAAGGAGGACGGCACGGGCCTGGGCCTCGCCATCAGCCAGCGCATCGCCGAGGCCCATGGGGGACGGATCGACGCCGAGAACCGCCCCGGGGGGGGCGCCCGCTTCACCCTGACCCTGCCCCTAGCCCCTGACCCCTAGCCCCTGACCCCTGGCCCCTTGCCCCTGACCCCTAGCCCCTGACCCCTGACCCCTAGCCCCTGCCCTCGGAGGCCCCCATGGCCAAGGTCCTGGTAGTCGACGACGACGCGAGCCTGCGGCGCGTCCTGGAGTACAACCTGGCCCAGGAGGGGCACGCCGTCGCCACGGCCGCGAGCGGCGAGGAGGCCCTGGCGGCCCTGGCCAGGGGCCGCTTCGACCTCGTGGTCACCGACATCAAGATGCCCGGGATGGATGGCCTGGACCTCCTGCGCCGGATCAGGGCCGACTCCCCCGACACCCCCGTCATCGTCATCACGGCCTTCGGCACCATCGAGACGGCGGTGGAGGCGATGAAGGCGGGCGCCTTCGAGTACATCACCAAGCCCTTCAACCGCGACGAGCTCAAGCTGGCCGCCGCCAAGGCCCTGCGGGTGCGGAGCCTCGAGGCCGAGAACGTGCGCCTGCGAAAGGAGGTCTCGAAGAAGTACGGCTTCGAGAACATCGTGGGGGACTCGCCCCCCATGCAGCGGGTCTTCCGGCTGGTGGAGAAGGTGGCCGAGACCGATGCACCGGTCCTCCTCACCGGGGCGAGCGGCACCGGCAAGGAGCTCGTGGCCCGGGCCGTGCACTACCGAAGCCGCCGGGCCTCCCGGCCGTTCCTCCCGGTCAACTGCGCGGCCATCCCCCGGGAGCTCTTGGAAAGTGAGCTCTTCGGCCACGTCAAGGGCTCGTTCACCGGGGCCGTACGGGACCGGGCGGGGAAGTTCGAGGAGGCCAGCGGCGGCACCCTGTTCCTGGACGAGATCGGGGAGCTCCCGGTGGAGCTCCAGGCCAAGATCCTGCGGGCGCTCCAGGAGATGGAGGTGACGCCGGTGGGCGCCAACCAGCCGATCCGGGTCGATGTGCGCATCGTGGCCGCCACCAATCGGGACCTGGAGGAGGAGATCGAGGAAGGGCGGTTCCGGGAGGACCTCTACTACCGGCTCGCGGTGGTGCCCATCCACGTCCCGAGCCTGCGGGAACGGCCCGACGACATCCCGCTCCTGGTGGCCCACTTCCTGAAGACCCTCGCGCCGGCAGGCCAGGTGACCTTCACGGCCCGTGCACTAGAGGCCCTGAAGCGCCACCCCTGGAAGGGCAACGTGCGCGAGCTCGAAAACACCGTGGAGCGGCTGCTGATCTTGCGGGAAAAGGACGTGCTCGACCTTCCGGACCTCCCCGAGAAGGTCCGCCGGCCCCCCGAGGCCGGGCCGCCGGGCGGGTTTCGGTTCGAGTTCCCCGCCGAGGGAATCGGGCTCGAGGAGGCGGAGGCCGCCCTCATCCGGGAGGCCCTGCGCCGGGCCGGGTGGAACCAGAGTCACGCGGCCCGGCTCCTCAAGGTGCCCCGGCACATCCTCCTCTACCGGATGGAGAAGTTCGGCATCCCCCGCAAGCCGCCCGAGGGGGGGTGAGTCACGCGGGGGGCGTTTCGACGGGCGGGGGCGAGCTCGGCTGCGGTCCCGGGATTTTACCGGCGCCCCGAGGCCCGCAGGGCCTCCTCCACCGCGGCGTCGGCTTCGGCCAGGGCCTTGGCGATCACCGCTCCCAGGACGTCCGTGAAGTCGTAGTACTGCTCGGCGCCGGCCTCGTGCCAGCCCAGGGTGACCTGTGCTTCCAGCCAGCCGTCTCGCCGGGCCAGGATCTCTCCTCCCGCGAGGAACGAGACCTCCAACCGGAGCCAGGCCGTCTTGTACACCCGCTCGGCCCGCTGCTCCCCGGCCGAGCCGATGGCCCGGAACCGGGTGGAGAGCTGTTCGACGCGCACTTGGAGGATTCCCTCTTCCTCGAGAGCCCCGGACTTCTGCCGCGCGTATTCCCGGAAGGCCTCGCTCACCCAGTCCTGGAAGGGGTAGGCCCGGTAGGTCTCGATGGGGCCCGAGAGGACGTAGTAGGGGTCGGGGACCCGGGTCTCCAGGTCGAGGGCGACGATCATGGGGGCGGGCCAGACGGCCGACGCGGGCGGCGCGGCAACAAGGCCGACCAGGGCGGCCAGCGCCGCGAGGGCAAGAGAGACGTTCTTCATGGCGAGCTCCTTTCCTCCCCCCCGGAGCGGGTCCCGGTCACCGGCGGACCGGGCGGTCCCCGGGCCCGACACCTGGAAATGTAGCGCCCCCTCCCGGGGTGGCAAGGGCGTGCCCCCCGGGATTTCCCTCTGCGCTACTGTGGAACAAGATCGCCCCATCCCTTAAAGTTTACGAATCTAGTTGACGATTCGATGCCGGAGGGTTAGCATACGAAACCGTAGAATGAGACTGAGGAGTGCCCGTGACCCGCTTCCGCGCCCCATCTCCCATCGCCTGGCTCGCCGTCCTGAGCATGCTGCTCCTGGGCGCCGCGCTGCCGCACCGCCCGTGCGGCGGCGGGTGCTGCGCGGCGCCGGTGGCGGTGCATCCCGGCGCGGAGCCCCACTCCTGCTGCTGCGACACGGCCCCCGTTCCCTGCGACCTGGAGCAGGCGCCGGTCCAGGACTTCCCGGACTCCGCCGTGACGGCAGTTCCCCGGGTGGATGCCCCGGCCCACGCGCCGGTTCTCGGGAGCATCGACTCCTCGGCGGTGCCCGCTTCGCCCGTGGGCTCCCTGGCCCACGCACGCCCCTGCGCCCAAGGCCCCCCGGGTCCGATCTACCTCCGCCACCTCGCCCTGCTCTGTTAGACCGCCCTGCCCCGCGGGCGTGACCCCGACCGAATGGCCGGCCCCTTACGGCTGCCGGAAGCGTCGAGGTGCGCCCTGGGCTCCCTGCGGAGCCCGACCGTACCCAGATCCCACAAGAGATCCCCCGAGAGCCAACCTGCACCGGCCGGGCCGCGCCGCGCGCCCGTGGGAAACACCGCCGGCGGTTTGCCGGGCGTGCCGCCCGGCCCAAGGAGCAGACCTCATGTCCAACGAAATCCAGCCCCAAGACAAGCTGGCCGCCAAGAAGGCCGCCGTCCTCGGCGCCAAGAAGACCAGCCGTTCGACCCAGTTCCTCCTCATCGCCGGGTGCGCCGCCCTGGTGATCGGCGGCGGCGTGTTCTTCCTCGGGCGCCAGGGGGCACCGCCGCAAGCCGCGGCGCCTGCCCTGCTGGCCCCGGCCCAGGCCCACGCGGGGGAAGTGAGCCACCCGGCGGCTGACTTCGACGACGGCCGGGCCCGTTTCTACGAGCACCGGACGGAGGGCGGCCCGGTTCTGCGCTACTTCGTCCTCAAGAGCTCCGACGGGGTGATCCGCTCGGCCTTCGACGCCTGCGACGCCTGCTGGCGGGCGGGGAAGGGCTACCGCCAGGACGGCGACGAGATGGTGTGCCAGAACTGCCGGATGCGCTTCCCTTCGGTGAAGGTGATGGAGGTGAAGGGCGGCTGCAACCCGGCGCCCCTGCCCAACCAGGTGCGGGACGGGAAGGTCGTGATCCAGGTGGGCGACATCCTCTCGGGCCGCGGGTACTTCGACTTCCAGCGGGAGGGCTGAGATGACCCTGCGCGACATCGCGTTTCTCAATCTGCGGCGGCGCCGGGCCAAGGCGGGCTTCGTCCTGGCAGGCCTCCTGATCGCCGTGGCCACGGTGGTGGGCCTGGTGACCCTCACCCGGGCCATGACCGACGACGTCTACCACAAGCTCGACCAGTACGGCGCCAACATCCTGGTGGTGCCCCACACCGAGAACCTCTCCCTGACCTACGGCGGGCTCTCCCTGGGAGGGGTCGCCTTCGAGGTGGAGGAGATCCGGGAGGCCGACCTCGCCCGCATCCACACCATCCGAAACGCCGGGAACCTCGCGGCCGTGGGGCCCATGGTGCTGGGGGTGGTGACGGTGAAGGACCAGAAGGCGCTGCTCGCCGGGGTGGACTTCATGGCCTCCCACATCCTCAAGCCGTGGTGGAAGATCCAGGGAGAGGCGCCGCCGGAGAACGGGGTTCTCCTGGGTGCCGACGTGGCCCGGCGCCTGGGCATCGCGGTGGGGGACCGGCTCCAGATCGACGGGTGGGACTTCGCGGTCTCGGGGATCCTGGAGGTCACGGGCTCCCAGGACGACCAGATGGTCTTCACCCACCTGGGCACGGCCCAGTTCGTTCTGGGGAAGGACGGCCGGGTCTCCATGGCCGAGGTGGCGGCGCTTTGCATGGACTGCCCCGTGGACGAGATGGTCGTCCAGATCTCCGAGGTGCTCCCGGGAGCGGACGTGATGGCCATCCAGGCCGTGGTGAAGGGGCGCATGGAGGCCATCGGCCACTTCAAGGCCTTTTCCCTGGGGGTCTCGGCCCTGGTGGTGCTGGTGGGGGGCCTGGTGGTGCTCGTCACCATGACCGGGAGCGTGCGGGAGCGCACGAGCGAGATCGGCATCTTCCGGGCCATCGGCTTCCGGAAGAGCCACGTGGTGCGCATCGTCCTGCTGGAGGCGGGCGTCGTCTCGGCCCTGGCCGGGGTCCTGGGGTACGTGACGGGGCTCGCGGGCACCCGGCTGGCGCTACCCTTCTTCACCGACACCTCGGCAGCCGCCATGCACCACGGCGCCGAGGCCGCCATCGCGGGCGTCCCCCTCGACCCGGTCCTGGCGGCCGGGGCGGTGGGGCTCTCGGTGCTCCTGGGCCTTGTGGCCAGCGCCTACCCGGCGCTCCTGGCCGCCCGCATGGACCCCAACGAGGCCCTGCGGGCGCTCTAACCTCGTCAGACGCGTCGGACGGGACGGTCCGACCGGAGAGAGAAGACCATGAGCTATATCGAAGCGTCGAATCTGGTGAAACAGTATGGCTCCGGAGACGCGGCCGTGTTCGCGGTTCGCGACATGAGCGCGGCCGTGGAGGCGGGGGAGTTCGTGGCGGTCATGGGGGAGTCGGGCTCCGGCAAGTCGACCCTGTTGTCCGTGATGGGCGCCCTGAACACCCCCACCTCGGGGCGGCTCGAGGTGGACGGCATCGACGTGTATGCCCTGGGACCCGAGCAGCGGGCGGACTTTCGCCGGGAGTTCCTGGGTTTCGTCTTCCAGAGCTTCCACCTGATCCCCTACCTGACCCTGTCGGAAAACGTGATGCTCCCCCTGGCGGTGGTCCCGGCGAGCCGGAAGAAGAAGCGGGAGATGGCGGCCGAGGCCCTGGCCCGGGTGGGGCTTGCCGGGAAGGGGGATCGCCTGCCGAGCCAGATCTCCGGCGGGGAGCAGGAGCGGGTGGCCATTGCCCGGGCCATCGTGAACGAGCCGGCCATCCTCTTGGCCGACGAGCCCACGGGGAACCTGGACTCCAAGACCAGCGCCGCCGTCATGGCGCTGCTGGAGAAGCTCAACCGCGAAGGGATGACCATCGTGATGGTCACCCACAGCCCCGAGTGCGCCCGCCACGCCCGGCGGATCCTCCGGGTGGCGGACGGGGTGATCGTGGAAGAGGACCGGCTGGTGCGGCCGGCGGAGGCGTCGGCGTGAGCCGGGGCCGGAAAGGAGCAATCCGATGAAGCGCGTTGCGTGGAGCGCGGTGGGAGCGCTGGCGGTGGCGGCGGTGGCCGTGGGGCTCTGGGGGCAGGGTCTCGCGGGTTCGGGGAGCGTAGGGGAGAGCCCTGCCGCTTCCGCCCGGACCCTCGTCCTCGGGGTGGAGCGCATCACCTGCGGGAGCTGCGAGGCCCGCATCCACTCGGCCCTGGAGGGCCTGCCCGGGGTGCGGGCCGTGGCCGTGGACCTGGCCGCCCGCACCGTCGCCGTGGCGCACGACCCGGAGTCCGCCGACCCCCGGGCCCTGGCCGAGGCCGTCACCCGGGCGGGGTACCCCGCCCGGTTCCTGGGGTACGCCGAAGGGCCCCTCTCCGACGGAGCGCGGTCCGGGCCCGGATCCGCGGCCGCCGGGAAGGGGTGCGGCGGGGGGTGCTGCCCGGGGTGAGAGGGCTGGTGGGCGATGCCCACCCTACGGCTCACCGCTCGAAATCGAAATCGGGATCGGAGTCGGGGTCGATATCGATTTGGGCGGCGCGTTCGAGGGGTAGGGTGGGAACCGCCCACTGAAACGGGCGTGGCCGCTGTGGACAGTCCTCCAAAGAGTTGTAGAGTACTCTCCAACCAAAAGCCCGCAGGCCGGCTGGTGTTTTGAAAGCATTTGATTTTAGAGGCTTTCCCATTCGGCACGCCCATTGCTCGGTGCTTTCACGACGCAACGGCGAAACTCCGCGGGAAGAGAGGCGGCGGCGATGATGGAACGGATGAAGGGGTGGCGGCGTTGGGCCCTCGGGGCCGGGGTGGCGGTGCTCGTCGTGGCCGCCTACCTGGCCGGAAGCGGCCCCCGGGACCGGCACCCGGTAAGCCACAGCGACCATCCGGCCGCCTCCCAGACCGGGGAGGGCGTCGCCCGGGAGACCATCTGGACGTGCGCCATGCACCCCTTCATCCGCCAGCCCGAGCCGGGAAAGTGCCCCATTTGCGGCATGACGCTCGTGCCCGTGGCCGCCGCCGAGGAGGACGCGTCCGAGGACGAGGGCGCGCCCCGGCTCTCCCTGAGCCCCCGGGCCGCGGCCCTCCTGGAGGTTCGAACCTGGCCGGTGGAGCGCCTCTCCGCCCAGGCTTCCCTGCGGCTCTTCGGCCGCATCGAGGCCGACGAGACCCGACTGCGCACCATCTCCGCCTGGGTGGGCGGCCGCATCGAGGAGGTCCACGTGGCCTACACGGGCCGCGAGGTAAAGGCGGGCGAACCCCTGGTCACCCTCTACAGCCCGGAGCTCTTCGCCGCCCAGGAAGAGCTCCTCCAGGCCCGGCGCGTGGCCGCGGAGCTGGAGGCCCGGGGTGCAGGCGCTGGGGGAGACCTGGCGCGGGTGCCCCTGGCCGCGGCCCGGGAGAAGCTCCGGCTCCTGGGGCTCGCCCCCGCCCAGATCGCCCAGGTGGAGAGCCGCGGCACCGTGACCGACCGGATTACGATCCGGGCTCCCGTGGGGGGCGTGGTGCTGGAGCGGATGGCCACCCAGGGGATGTACGTCGAGACGGGGATGCCCCTCTACTCCCTGGCGGACCTGGGGCAGGTGTGGGCGCTCCTGGAGGCCTACGAGGCCGACCTTCCCCGGCTCACTCGGGGCCAGGAGGTGAAGCTCTCGGCCGAGGCCTTCCCGGGGGAGGAGCTCACGGGGACGGTGTCTTTCGTGGACCCCGTGGTGAGCGCCGAGACCCGAACCGCCCGGGTGCGGGTGGAGGCGCCCAACCCCGGCGGCCGACTCAAGCCCGGCATGTTCGTGCGGGCCGCGGTGCACACCGCCCCCGGCGGCCCGGAGGGGCAGGAACGGCCCCTGGTCATCCCCGCCAGCGCGCCGCTGCTCACCGGCAAGCGCGCGGTGGTGTACGTGAAGGTGCCGGGGGCCGAGCGCCCCACCTTCGAGGGGCGCCAGGTCGTGCTGGGGCCCCGTGCCGGCGCGTACTACGAGGTGCGCGAGGGGCTTGCGGAAGGGGAGCTCGTGGTGGCCCACGGGGCGTTCAAGCTCGACAGCGAGCTCCAGATCCGGGGCCTGCCGAGCATGATGGCTCCCGAGGGGGGCGCGCCCCCGGTGCACGACCACGGCGCCGGCCCGGCGCCTGCCCCCGGGGCGCCGGCTGGGGCGCGCGACGAGGTGGAGGAGTTCTTCCGTGACTTCTGACATGGGCCGCGAGGAGCGAGGGGTGGCGACGCCCGACCGCGACACCCTCCTGGGCAAGGTCATCCGCTTCTGCCTCGAGCAGAAGCTGGTGGTCCTCATCGGGATACTGGCCGTGGTCGGCTGGGGCGTGGCGGCGGCGCCGTTCGACTGGAAGATCGGCTGGCTCCCCCGAGACCCCGTGCCCGTGGACGCCATCCCCAATCTGGGCGAGAACCAGCAGATCGTCTTCACCGACTGGCCGGGCCGCTCCCCCCAGGACGTGGAGGAGCAGGTCACCTACCCCCTCACGGTGACGCTCCTGGGCGTGCCGGGGGTCCGGACCATCCGCAGCCTCTCCATGTTCGGGTTCTCCACGATCTTCATCATCTTCGAGGAGGACGTGGAGTTCTACTGGTCGCGCTCGCGCATCCTCGAGCGCCTCTCGAGCCTCCCCGCCGGAAGCCTCCCCGAGGGGGTGCAGCCGGGCCTGGGGCCCGACGCCACGGCGCTCGGCCAGGTCTTCCTCTACACCCTCGAGGGCCGCGACCCCGACGGCAACCCCGCGGGCGGCTGGGACCTCCACGAGGTGCGCTCCGCCCAGGACTGGTACGTGCGCTTCGGTCTGCTGTCGGCCGAAGGGGTGAGCGAGGTCGCCTCCATGGGGGGCTTCGTGCAGGAGTACCAGGTCGACGTGGACCCCGACGCCCTGCGAGCCCACGGGGTGACGCTGACCCAGGTCCTCGATGCGGTGCGGATGAGCAACCTCGACGTGGGGGCCCGCACCACCGAGATCAACCGGGTGGAGTACGTCATCCGGGGCCTGGGGTTCGTGCGCAGCCTCTCCGACCTGGAGGAGGCGGTGGTGCGCACCGGCCCCCGGGAGATCCCCATCCGGGTGCGGGATGTGGCGGTGGTGGGCCTGGGCCCCGCGGAGCGCCGGGGGGTGCTCGACAAGGGGGGCGCCGAGGCCGTGGGGGGCGTGGTGGTCGTGCGGGAGGGGTACAACCCCCTGGAGGCCATCCAGCACGTGAAGGAGAAGGCGGCCGAGATCGCCCCGGGACTCCCCGCCAAGGCCGTGGTGGACTGGGAGAAGGCGGCCAGAGCCGACGTGGAGCGCTTCGCCCGGGAGGCCGGGTTCGAGGCGTTCGTGCCCGGCGCACCGGACCTTGCCCAAGAGGACTGGCTGCGCTGGCTCCGGGCCAACCCCCGGGACACGTGGCCCCCGTGGGTTACCCTGAGCCAACTCGCCATCGTGCCCTTCTACGACCGCACCGGCCTCATCTACGAGACCCTGGGAACCCTCAACGACGCCCTGTACCACGAGATTCTGGTCACCATGATCGTGGTGATCGTGATGATGCTCCACCTGCGGGTCTCCCTCGTGGTGAGCGCCATGCTTCCCCTGACGGTCCTGGCCGGCTTCATCGCCATGAAGGGGTTCGGGGTCGACGCCAACATCGTGGCCCTGGCCGGCATCGCCATCGCCATCGGGACCATCGTCGACATGGGGATCGTGGTGAGCGAGAACGTGGTCAAGCACCTGGAGGAGGCCCCCCCCGAGGAGGATCGGCTCGAGGTGGTGTACCGGGGCGCCAGGGAGGTGGGGTCCGCGGTGGTGACGGCCATCGCCACGACCGTGGTGAGCTTCCTGCCGGTCTTCACCATGACCGGGGCCGAGGGGAAGATGTTCACCCCGCTCGCCTACACGAAGACCTTCGTGCTCCTGGCTTCCGTGGTGGTGGCGGTGACCGTCGTGCCCGCGGCGATGCATCTCCTCGTGGCCCGCCGGGCCGACGCGCGGCGCCACCACAGGGCACTTCTCCTGGCCCTGGGCGCCGCCGGGCTCGGCGTGCTCGGGTGGGGGCTCTCCCGGGGCTGGACCGGGGTGGTGCTGGGGGGGCTCGCCCTCGTGGGGACCTCTGTGTGGAACCTCCACGCCGAAGAAGGAGCCGACTGGGCCCGGCGCTTCGCGCCCCGCAAGGCCGCGGCGGCGGCCGCCTTCACGTCGTTCCAGAAGAAGGCCACCCCCTGGGTCGCCAGCGCGGTCGCGGTGATCCTGGTGGGGTGGGTGCTCACCGCGGCCTGGGAGCCCCTGGGGCCCGAGCGGGGCATGGCCCGCAACCTGGCCTTCGTGGCTGTCGTGATCGGCGGCGTGCTGCTCCTCTTTCGCCTCTTCGAGCGGGCGTACGGCCCCATCCTGCGCTGGTGCCTGGACCACAAGCTGGCGTTCTTGTCCATGCCGCTCCTGCTGCTCCTGACGGGCGCGTGCGTGTGGCTCGGGTTCGACCGGGTGTTCCGGTTCGTGCCGGCTGCAGCCGAAGCGGTGGGGCTCGGAGCCCAGCGCGTGCGCGTCCTGCCCCCTTGGGTCTGGGCTACCCACGCGTTCCCGGGGCTCGGGCGGGAGTTCATGCCTCCCCTGGACGAGGGTTCGTTTCTCTGGATGCCCACCACCATGCCCCACGCCTCCATCGGCGAGGCCGCGGAAGTGCTGAGCCGGCAAAACGAGGCCATCGCCGCGATCCCGGAGGTGGAGTCGGTGGTGGGCAAGGCGGGCCGGGCCGAGAGCGCCCTGGACCCGGCCCCGGTCTCCATGATCGAGACCTACATCGACTACAAGCCCGAGTACGCCACCGACGAGGCGGGCCGGCGGCTGACCTTCGCCTACGACGAGGCCCGGGGGGCCTTCGTCCGGGACGCAACCGGGCAGCTCGTCCCGGATGAGGACGGCCGACCCCACCGGCAGTGGCGGGACCACATCCGCTCCCCCTCCGATATCTGGGACGAGATCGTGCGGGTGGCCCAGATTCCGGGCACCACCACCGCCCCCAAGCTCCAGCCCATCGAGACCCGCCAGGTGATGCTCCAGACCGGGATGCGGGCCGCCATGGGGCTCAAGGTGCGCGCCCCGGATCTCGAGACCCTGGAGCAGGTGGCCATGGAGCTGGAGGGGCTGCTTCGGCGCGCGCCGGGGATCGTGCCGGCCACGGTCAACGCCGACCGGGTGGTGGGAAAACCCTACCTGGAGATCGCCGTCGACCGAAAGGCCATCGCCCGCTTCGGACTCAACGTGATGGACGTCCAGGAGGTGATCTCCTCGGCGATCGGCGGCATGATGCTGACGACAACGGTCGAGGGCCGTGAGCGGTACCCCGTGCGCGTGCGCTACCAGAGGGAGCTGCGCAGCGAGGTGGAAGAACTGGAGAAGGTCCTGGTGGCCGGCATGGGCGGCGTCCAGATCCCGCTGGGGCAGCTCGCGGAGATCCGCTACGTGCGCGGCCCCCAGGAGATCAAGAGCGAAGACACCTTCCTCACGGCCTACGTCACCTTCGGGGGCCAGCCCGGCATCGCCGAGGTGGATGTGGTGGAGGCGGTCCAGGCCCACCTGCGCCGCGCCCTGGAGGCCGGGGAGCTCGTCATCCCCCCCGGGGTGAGCTACGCCTTCGCCGGGAGCTACGAGGCCCAGCTCCGGGCCGCCCGCACCCTGTCCATCGTGATCCCCGTGGCGCTCGGGATCATCTTCCTGATCCTGTACTTCCAGTTCGGCTCGGTGCCCACGACGCTCATCGTGTTCAGCGGGATCGGCGTCGCCTGGGCCGGGGGCTTCGTGCTCCTCTGGCTGTACGGCCAGGAGTGGTTCGGCAACTTCCACTTCTTCGGGGCCCACGTGCGCGAGCTCTTCCAGTTCCGGCCCGTGAACCTGAGCGTCGCGGTGTGGGTGGGGTTCCTGGCCCTCTTCGGCATTGCGGTGGACGACGGGGTGGTGATCGCCACCTACCTCAAGCAGAGCTTCGAGAAGCTGCGCACCGAGACCGTGGCCCAGATCCGGGAGGCCACGGTGGTGGCGGGGCTCCGGCGGTGCCGCCCGTGCCTCATGACCGTGGGGACGACCATCCTGGCCCTGATCCCGGTGCTCACCTCCACCGGCCGGGGAGCGGACCTGATGATCCCCATGGCCATCCCCAGCGTGGGAGGCATGATGTTCGTGCTGATCACCATGTTCACGGTGCCCGTGCTCTACTGCTGGGTCCAGGAGTCAGCCTTGCGGCTGCGGCTTCGGTCCGGCGGCGGGGAGGTGCAGACATGACCTCGAGGCGGCCTCTGCCCGGCGGCATCCCCTCTCGGAACCCCTGTAGGAGCGGGCTTGCCCGCGAATCCGGCCCCAGGCCGGGGGGATCCTTGGGGTGGTTCGCGGCCAGGGCCGCTCCTGCGGCCGTGATCCTCGGCCTGCTCCTGGCCCTCTCGGCGCCCCTCGCCTCCGCCCAGGCGTCCCCCCTCTCCAACGACGAGCTCGAGGCTCGCCTCGCCTCCGGCCCGGCTCTGGCAGACCTGGTGGCCTACGCGGCCCGGGCCAACCCCATGGTGCGCTCCGCCCGCCACGAGTGGCGGGCCGCCGTGGAGCGGCGCCGGGTGGCCACGGGGCTTCCCGACCCGGAGCTCATGGTGGAGCAGGGCAATCCCATGGAAGAGATGTGGATGGGGCGGCTCACCCAGATGGTGCCCTTTCCCGGGAAGCTCTCCCGGGCCGGGGACGTGGCCGAGGCGGATGCCCGGGTGGCCCGCCTCGGCACGGACCGCGCTGCGCGCGAGGTGGCCCTGGAGGTGCGCGAGGCCTTCCACGAGCTCTCCTACGTGCGCAGCGCCCGGGCGGTGATCGCCGGCAACCGGGAGCTCCTGGAGCACCTGCGCACGGTGGCCGAGACGGCCTTCGTCCGGGACCGGGCCACCCTGGTGGACGTGACCCGGGCCCAGTCCCAGCTCGCCCAGCTCCGCTACGACGCGCTGCTCATGGAGGAGCTCCAGGAGACCCTCACCGCCCGGCTCAACGCCGCCCTGGGCCGGCCCCCCGGGGCCCCCCTGGGGCCCCTGGCGCAGGAGCCGCTGCGGCCGCTCGCCTACTCCCTGGAGGAGGTCCACGCCCTGGCCCGGGAGGGCCGCGACGAGGTGCGGATCGCCGAGGCCCGCATCGCCCGGGCCGAAGCCGAGGAGCGCCTCATGGGGTACGAGCGGCTCCCGGACTTCACCGTGGGGCTCCTGCGGGACCCCCTGGACCGGGGCGGGCGCGACTCGGTGGGGCTGATCGCCGGCATGACCCTGCCCCTGTGGCCCGGCAAGAACGCCGGCCGGGTGGCCGAGGCCCGGGCCATGGCCGAGAGCGCCCGGGCCATGCGCGACGGCCAGCTCTACGAGACCAACACCCGGGTGCGGGAGGCCTACTTTCGGCTTCGCAACGCCGAGCGCCTCGTGGCGCTCTACCGCGACGAGCTCCTGCCCCAGGCGGCCAACGCCCTGGCCGTGGCCGAGACCTGGTACCGCCAGGGCCAGGGGAGCTTCTCGGACTTCGCCGAGACCCAGGCCGTGCACTACAACTTCCAGCTCGCCCTGGCCCGGGCCTCGTCGGACTACGGCACGGCGCTGGCCCGCCTGGAGCGCCTCGCCGGCCGGGACCTCACGGCCCGCCAAGAGACGGCGGGAGAGGAGGCGTCGCGATGACGCGCGCGGTTGGGTTCGCGACCTTCCTCGGTCCCGCGCTCCTGCTCCTAGGAGCTTTGCCGGCGCAAGCCGGCTACCGGGACCTCCTGCGGGAGTGGGAGGACTACGAGGCGCCAGCCGCGGTTCGTCCGGCGCCCGCCCCGCCAGGAGACGCCTTCCCGGCGCCCAAGGAGGACCCCCTGCGCGCCGAGCTGGCGCGGCTGGCCGAGGCCCGCGCCGGGTGGGAGGCGGCTCTGGCGGCGCCGGATCCGCGGCTCTCCTTCTTTGCCCCCCACGCCGACCGGGTCCAGCGCCTGGCCCCCCTTTCCGCCGACCCGGAGCGCGCGGCCGCGGCCCTGGCGGGGGACTTTCCCCTGGAAGACCTGGAGGTCCTGGCCCTCCTGCGCAATCCGGGCGCCGGGGCCCGGGAGCGGGAGTTTCGGGCCTCCCTGGAGGCCTTCGGGCAGGTGGCGAGCCTGGAGGCGCTGCTGCGCCAGTACTCCGTGCTCACCGCCGGCCTCATGACCGGGGCCGGCGCCATGGAGGATCCGGACAGCCCCGCGCTCGCCTTCCCCTTCCCGGGCCTCGCGGCCCTGAAGGGCCAGATCGCCGGACGGGAGGCCGCCGCCGCCTGGGAGGCCCTGGAGGCCGCCCGGCGCGACGCGGTCACGGGGGCCCGGCGCGCCGCCTGGGAGCTCGGGTACCTGGACCGCGCCGGGGCCCTCACCCGCGAGATGCTCGACCTCCTGGACCAACTGCGCCGGGCAGCGGCGGCCCGGTACGCCGCCGGCGACGCGAGCTTCTCCGAAGTTCTGCGGGCCGAGATCGAGGTGGAGAAGGTGCGCGAGGAGCTCGCCACCCTCGCGGAGGAGCGGCGAAACGCCGAGGCCGAGGTGGGCGAGCTCCTGGGTCTGGCCCCCGGCACCCGGGTGGGCACCCCCATCCTTCCCGAGGACCGGGGCGCGGCACCTGCCCCGGAGGCCCTCTACCCCCTGGCCCGGGAGCGCCGGCAGGAGCTGCGGCGGATGCGGGCCATGGTGGGGCAGATGGAGCGCATGATCGAGATGGCCGAGACCATGGTCTATCCGCGGTTCCACCTGGACCTGTCCTTCTACCGCCGGGACGAGATCTCCCGGGCGGGGGCCGGCGGGGCCATGGGCATGGGGAGCGGCGAGCCCCGGGCCTTCCCCGAGGCCACGGAGGCCGCCACGGGGGCCGGGCTGCCGCTGCGGCCCTGGTACGGCACCCAGGAGGCGTACCTGCGGGAGGCCCGCCAGCGCCTCGCCGCCCTGGAGAAGGAGCTGGCGATGGAAGAGGCCTCCGCGGCGCTCCGGGTGCGGGAGGCGTGGTTCGCCCTGGACCGGGCCCTGCGGGAGGAGGCCCTCTACGCCGACCGGGTGCTGCCCCTCACCCGGGCCGCCCTGGAGGCGGCCGCGCGGGGTTACAGCGCGGGCAAGGTGATGTTCGCCGATGCCCTCATGAGCTACGGTGGCTGGCTCGAAGCCCAGCTCGCCCGGGAGCGCCGCCGGGCCGACGCCGGCCGGGCCCGGGCGGACCTGGAGGCCGCGGTGGGAACATCGGGAAGGACGGACGATGAAGGACGAAGGACGAACCCGTAGGAGCGGCCCTGGCCGCGCACATTCCTCTTCGCGAGAAGCACAGGAGAAAACCATGCAGACGATCCTGAAAAAGACGACCGGCACCCTCTTCGCCCTGGCCCTGCTCTCGGCCTCCCCGGCCATCGCCCAGATGCAGCACGGGGCGGGCCACGGGGGCGGGCACGGGGCGGCCCCCGGGGCCGGCGCCGCGCCCGGGGAGCGGCACGGGGACTTGATCCGCGAGTCCACCGTGGAGGGCTACGCCCTCGCGTACCACCTCATCGACAACGCGGCCCAGATGCAGGCGGCGGGGGTCGAGATGAAGGGCCACGACATGAGCCAGATGAAGTCCCACCACCTGATGGTCTATCTCGCGGCCCCCGGCGGGACGCCGGCGGCCGGGGCGCGGGTCGGCTACCTCGTCCGGGGGCCCGGCGGGAGCGAGCAGAAGACGATGGCCGCCTTCATGGACGGCGGCTACGGGGCCGACCTGGAGCTCAAGACCCCGGGCACCTACGAGATCACCACCCGGGCGGTGGACGGGGGCAAGAACCTGGTGGACACCTTCGCCTACGAGGTGCGGTAGCGGCCACCAAAGGGAAGCTTGGGCGGCGCCCCGGGGACGGCGGGGCGGATCAAGCTCGCAGGGGCGGCGCATGATGCGTCGCCCCTGCGTCGATATTTCCCTGTACCACGAGGCGGAGAGCGATCTGCCGACGATCTTCCCAGCCGCGGCCCGGCTGGCCTGCCTGCCCTTCCCGTGCCCGGCTTGACGAGGCCGACTCTCGACCTAGGCTGGGGGCCGCAGGTTTGGGCGGCACGACGCGACCCGCCCGGGCCGTGGTCCGTCCCGCAACGGGGCGGGATCGAGGGGCGCCAAGCGGCGGTGCGGGAGCCTTGCCTGCCGAGGGCTGGCTGTCCGGATCGCCATGGGGTGACTCGGGCTCCCGGAAGGGCTCGCTCCCCCCGAAACGAAGCCCGTTGCCATTCCAGGGAGGTATCGCCGTGACAAGAAGAAGAGCCGGTGCCCTGCTGGTGACGCTGGTGTGTCTCGCCGTGTCCGCCCCACCCCTCGCCGCCGAGGAACCCAAGTACGAGCTGAAGTCCCCGGCCGCGACCCTCCAAGACGTGCTGCTGGAGAACCACGGCAAGCGGGTGATCGTGCACTTGGAGTCCGGCGAGGCGATCGAGGGTACGGTGACCACGGTGGGGGATATCGTGGTGCATCTTGCCAAGGTCGCCGGAAGGGACTTCTACGACGCCGTGGTGCGTATGGACCGGATCAGCGCGGTCGTGTTCAAGGTTCGCAGCAAGTAGACGCCGGCTTTCCGGGGATGCGACGTTCGGTTGCGGTCCGCCCAGTGGCAGGAGGAATCCATGAGCATCCGATTCTGGCTGTTTGCGGTGGTCAGCTCGGCGGCCGCGCTCCTTTCGGGCTGCGGGTACAATGCCATTCAGGCCAACGAAGAGGCGGTGAAAGCAGCGTGGGGAGACGTGGAGTCGGCCTACCAGCGTCGCCTGGATCTCATTCCCAACCTCGTGACGGTCGTTCGTTCCTATGCGAGCCACGAAAGGGAGACTCTCCTCGCCGTGACCGAGGCCCGCGCAAGGGCGGCCGAGGTGAAACTCTCGAGCGCCATGCTCGAGGATCCCCAGGCGCTGGCGAAGTTCCAGCAGGCCCAGGGCGAGCTCGGCAGCTCTTTGTCCCGGCTCATGGTCGTGGTGGAGCGGTATCCCGATCTCAAAGCGAGTCAGAATTTTCTGGACCTTCAAAACCAGCTGGAGGGAACGGAGAACCGGATCCATGTGGCGCGCTCCCGGTACAACGCGGCAGTGGAGAAATTCAACACGTCCATTCGAGTATTTCCGAACAACCTCACCAACAAGTATCTGCTGCACTTGAAGCTGAAGGAATCGTTTGCGGCCGACGAGGGCGCGGCAAGAGCGCCCAGGGTCGATCTGTAAGGGGCGGCACAACGTACGAAATTCCAGGGGTCATCCGGATTTGGCGTGATGAAATACAACCTGACCGCACAGGAGAAGGAGCACCTGGAACGGCGCACCGCCGAGGCCGAGGAGCGTACCGGGGCACAGATCGTGTTGGCGGTGATCGAGCGCAGCGATGCCTATCCCGAGTTGCCCTGGAAGGCCTTTGCCCTGGGGGCGTCCGTGGGCGGGCTCGCCGCCGTGGTGCTGGAGCTGTTGCAGCCGGAGTGGTTTTCCTTCCCGGGGGGGCTTGGCGCCGTGATCCTGGCGCTGGGCGCCGGCGCGGCGTGCGCTTTCGGGGCCGTTGTCCTGCCCGGCTTCGCGCGCTTCTTCCTCGACGGGAACCGGGCCGAGATGGAGACCCGCCAATACGCCGAGTCCCTGTTTCTCTCCCGCGAGCTGTTCGCCACGCGGGGGCGGCGGGGCGTCTTGGTGCTCGTCAGCCTCTTCGAGCATCGCGTGGTGGTGCTCCCGGATCGGGGACTGGGGGAACGCCTGGACGCGCAAGCGCGGCGGGAGATCATCGCCCCCATGACCGCGGCCCTGGCGGCCGGGCGGGTGGGCAGCGCTCTGGAACAAGGGCTGACCGGCGTGGAGAAGGTCCTCGGACCCACCGGGACCGGGCAAGGGGGTGAGAACGAGCTTCCGGACGGGCTCATCGAGGAACGCGGACCATGAGTGCCCTGGTGTGGTCCTTCGTGGTCTGCGTCTGGCTCCTTGTGCCCCTTGGCGTGACCGCCGCGGACGTCCCCTATCTCTCCGGCCGCGTGAACGATGAGGCGGAAATCCTCTCCGAGGGCGTGCGCCGCGGCCTCTCCCAGCGCCTTCGGGAGCACGAGGAGCGCACCGGCAACCAGATCGCGGTCCTCACCGTTCCGACCCTGGGCGGCGAGAGCATCGAGGACTATGCGGTGCGGGTCTTCGAGGCCTGGAAGCTCGGACAGGCGGGCAAGGACAACGGAGTGCTCGTGGTCGTGGTGCCCCAGGACCGGCGCATGCGCATCGAGGTGGGGTACGGCCTGGAGCCCACGCTCACCGACCTGCTGGCCGGCAGAATCATTCGCACGTTCATGACGCCGCGCTTCAAGGCCGCAGACTACGACGGCGGCGTCGAGGCGGGGGTGAACGCCATCGTCCAGGTGCTGGAGCAGGGGGCGACCGCCGAGCTGCTCGCGGAGGGCGGGGCGGAGGAGCGGATTGCGCCCGCGAGCGGCCTCGACGTGCCGGACATGCCGATTGCGCTGCGGATCCTCATCGGCGCGTTCATCTTCGGCATCATCGGGCTGTTTACCGTGCTCGGCGTGCTGACTCCGGGCATGGGGTGGTTCCTCTACTTCTTCCTGATTCCCTTCTGGGCGATGTTTCCCATCGTGGTCCTCGGCACCACCGGAACGCTGGTCGTCCTGATCCTGTACCTGGTGGGCTATCCCATTGCCAAGCTGATGGTTCGGGACAAGCCCTGGTACAAGAAGGCGCAGGTGGATCTGCGGCAGAAGGGACGCGCCCGGATCGGCGGGTTCACCGTGTCCTCGGGAGGCTCCGGGGGCGGTTGGAGCTCGGGGAGCAGGAGCGGCGGTTTCTCCGGAGGCGGAGGCGGCTCCGGGGGCGGCGGCGCATCCGGAAGCTGGTAGGCCGGGATCGTGTGCGTCTGCGCGTTCAGAGGATCTGGCTCAGGAAGAGCCGGGTACGCTCGTGCCGGGGGTGGTCGAAGAACTCCTCGGGGGTGTTCTCCTCCACGATCTCGCCGAAGTCCATGAAGAGCACCCGGTGGGCCACGCTCTTGGCGAAGCCCATCTCGTGGGTTACCACAAGCATGGTCATGCCCTCCTCGGCCAGGCTGATCATCACATCCAAGACCTCCTTGACCATCTCCGGATCCAGGGCCGAGGTGGGCTCATCGAAGAGCATGACCTTGGGCTTCATGCACAGGCTGCGGGCGATGGCGACGCGCTGCTGCTGCCCGCCCGAGAGCTGGCCGGGGTACTTCCGGGCCTGCTCGGCGATGTGCACCTTCTCCAGGAAGGCCATCGCGGTCTCCTCGGCCTGCCTGCGGGGCGTCTTGCGGACCCAGATGGGGCCCAGGGTGAGGTTCTCCAGGATGGTGAGGTGCGGGAAGAGGTTGAAGTGCTGGAACACCATCCCCACCTCCATCCGGACCTTCTCGATGTTCTTCACGTCGTTGGTGAGCTCGATGCCGTCCACCACGATCCGGCCCTTCTGGTGCTCCTCGAGGCGGTTGATGCACCGGATCAGGGTGGACTTGCCCGATCCCGAGGGCCCGCAGATCACGATGCGCTCGCCCCGCTGGACCGTGAGGTCGATGTCGCTGAGCACGTGGAACTCGCCGAACCACTTGTGCATCCCGGTGATCTCGATGATCGGGCCGGCGGCCACGGCGGCCCCGGCGGGGGTATCGGGTTCCATGAGGTCTCCGGGGGGCTCAGTGGCCCCGATGAAGCTCCCGCTCGAGCCGGCGGCTGTAGCTGGACATGGCCCAGCAGCACGCGAAGTAGACCAGTGCAAGGAAGATGTAGGCCTCTCGGCTGAAGCCCATCCAGCTGGGGTTGGACAGGGTCGACTGGGTGGTCTTGAGGAGGTCGTACAGGGCGATGATGACCACGAGGGAGGTGTCCTTGAAGGCCGAGATGAGGACGCCCACCGTGGGCGGAATCACGATCTTGAGGGCCTGGGGCAGCACCACGAGCCGCATCGACCGGGGGTAGTCGAGCCCCAGGGAGTCGGCCGCCTCGTACTGTCCCCGGGGAATGGCCTGGAGTCCGCCGCGCACCACCTCGGCAATGTAGGCCGCGGTAAAGAGGATGATGGCCGCCTGGGCTCGTAGGATCTTGTTGACCGTGATGCCTTCGGGCAGAAAGAGGGGGAACATCACCGAGGACATGAAGAGCAGGCTGATCAGGGGTACGCCCCGGATCAGCTCGATGTAGACCACGCACATGCTCCGGATCGCCGGCATGGTCGAGCGCCGCCCCAGGGCCAGGACGACGCCGAGGGGGTACGCGGCCACCATGCCGAACACGGCCAGGAGCAGGGTCAGGGGCAGCCCGCTCCAGAGTTCGGTCTCCACTGCCGCCAGGCCAAGCACTCCGCCCCGCATCAGGACGCCCATGGCCACGAGCCCCCCTGCCCAGAGATAGCCTAGCCCCCGGTTCCAGTGCCGCCGGTCCCGGCTCCAGAAAAGGAGCGCCAGGAGCAAGGCCATGGCCGTCGCCGGCCGCCACTGCTCGGCCTGGGGATAGAAACCGAAGAGGATGAAGCGCAGGTTGGCCGGGATGACCGACCAGCACGCTCCGGTCCCCAGGCGGCACTCGGCGCCGGTAGAGGTCCAGAAGCTCTCCACGAACGCCCAGCGCACGAGTGGCGGCACCACCTTCCACAGGAAGTAGAGGGTGGCAAACGTCAAGAGCGCGTTGAACCAGGAGCTGAACAGATTGGTCCGCACCCACCCCAGTGCCCCCACCCGGGTCACGGGCGGCCTGAGGTGCTCCCGCTGCCTCCCCTGCGTCTGGCTCGCTCCTGTCATGGCCCGCCTACCGCTCCACCAGGGCGATCTTGCGGTTGTACCAGTTCATGAAGGCCGAGGTGCTCAAGCTGAAGAAGAGATACACCACCATGATCAGGGCCACGCCCTCGATGGCCTGGCCGGTCTGATTGATGGCGGTGTTGGCCACGGACACGAAGTCCGGGTAGCCGATGGCCACGGCCAGCGAGCTGTTCTTGGTCAGGTTGAGCATCTGGCTGGTCAGCGGAGGAACGATGACCCGCAGGGCCTGGGGCAGGATCACCAGGTTGAGCACATGGCCGGGCCTCAGACCGATGGACAGGGCTGCCTCCCGCTGGCCCTTGCCCACGGACTGGATGCCGGCGCGCACGATCTCGGCGACGAAGGCCGATGTGTAGAGTACGAGTCCCAGGAGCAGGGCCGAGAACTCCGGCGACACGGTCACGCCGCCCCGGAAGTTGAACCCGGCGAGGTGGGGCACGTCCATGGCCGCGGGTGCCCCGTAGGCGACCCAGACCAGGCCCGGGACGCCCAGGAGGAGCGCCAGCGAGGCCTGCACCACGGGGAAGGCGCGTCCGGTGCGGTCCTGGCGCCGATAGGCCCAGCGCCGCAGGGTCCATACCCCGGCGCAGGCCGCCAGGAACGCCCATCCCATGGTCGGGAAGGCGGGGTGGGCGGCCGGGATCCCGAAGATCAGGCCCCGGTTGCACAGGAATACCCCGGGCAGGGGGTTCAGGGCCTCGCGGGGGCCGGGGAAGCTCTCGTAGAAGAGGGCGTACCAGAAGAAGAGCTGCAAGAGCACGGGGACATCTTGCAGGACCTCGATGTACGCCGCGGCCAGGCGCGATACCAGCCAGTTGGCGGACAGGCGGGCGATCCCGACGAGGGTTCCGAGGAGGGTGCAGAGGGCGATCCCGAGGGCCGCGACCTTGACCGTGTTGAGGGCCCCCACCAGGAGGGCGCGCGCGTACGAGTCTGCGGCCGAGTAGGAGATGATCTTCTCGCCGATCTCGAAGGAAGCCTCTCTGGCGAGGAAGCCAAACCCCGTGGCGATGCTCTGGCGCTGCAGGTTGGCCTGGGTATTGGTGAACAGGTAGTAGCCGATGCCCCCCACGGCCAGAAGGGCCAGGGCCTGGAAGGCGATGGCGCGCTTGGCGGCGTCGCGCCAGAAGGGGACCGCAGCCGGCCTCGGGTCGGCGGCGCAGAGGGCTCCGCGTCGGCTCATCCGTGGGCGTCCCGGCTCGGGGGGCGGTGTGGGGGGGGGGGGGGCCCCCACCCCCCCCCCCCCCCCCCCCCCCCC
>JBFLZB010000006.1:0-31064 GCA_040756475.1 Thermodesulfobacteriota bacterium | reverse complement strand
GCCGGAGGGCGCCCCGAAACCGGGCGCCCTCCGGCACGCGCGGCTACTTGAACGGGGGCGAGTACATCAGCCCGCCGTTCGTCCACAGGGCGTTGAGCCCCCGCTCCAGCTTGAGGGAGGTCTTCACTCCGACGTTGCGCTCGAAGACCTCGCCGTAGTTGCCCACCTGCTTGACCACGTGGTAGGCCCACTTCTCGTCCAGTCCGAGGGCCTTTCCGTTGCCCTCGCTCACTCCGAGGAAGCGCTGCACCCTGGGGTCGGCGCTCTGGAGCATCGCGTCCACGTTGCCCGACGTGATGCCGAGCTCCTCGGCCTCGATCAGGGCCAGCACAGCGAAGTTCACGACCTCCCGCCAGGCGTCGTCGCCCTGGCGCACCGCGGGGGCCAAGGGCTCCTTGGAGATGATCTCGGGCAGGAGGGCGTAATCGTCCGGATTGGGCGCGGAGGCCCGCTGCCCGGCCAACTGGGAAGCGTCCGACGTGTACACGTCGCACCGTCCGGCGAAGAAGGCCTTGCCCACCTCGGCGGTGCTCTCGATCACCACGGGCTTCCACTCCATCTTGTGGAGGCGGAAGTAGTCCGCCGCGTTGGACTCGGTGGTGGTGCCGGGGAGCACGCACACGGCGGCGCCGCCGAGCTCTCGGGCGCTCTTGATGCCCATCTTCTTGGGCACCATGAAGCCCTGGCCGTCGTAGTAGTTCACCTGTACGAAGTCCAGGCCGAGCTGGGTCTCGCGGGTCAGGGTGCGGGTGGCGTTGCGGCAGAGCACGTCCACCTCCCCGGACTGGAGGGCTGTGAACCGCTGCTGCGCGGTGAGCGGCGTGTACTTGACCTTGCTCGCGTCGCCGAAGAGCGCGGCGGCGATGGCCCGGGCCGTGTCCACGTCCAGCCCCTTCCACTCGCCCTTTTCGTCGGGCATGCCGAAGCCGAAGAGGCTGCCGTTGACGCCCACCTGGATGAAGCCCTTCTTGCGCACGGCGTCCAGGGTCTCGCCGGCCTGGACCACGCCCCCCGCCATTGCGGCCAGCACCACCAGCGACAGGATTCGAAGCTTTCGCATCTGCCTTCCTCCTTTCGGCCCGCGGGCCGCCCCGACAGTGGAGCGCCCCGCCCCTCGCCGCCGCAAGCGCCGGGGCGTCCGCGGCGCGGGGACGGGCGCCTGAAGAGCGGGAATCCATGTTTCCCGTGCACCCGGCCGAGCCTCCTCTGCCGGCCCAAGCGTGGACAAACCTACAGAAGCGACACCTGTTCTGCAAGGGGAAACGGCGTTTCCTTGAGATCAAAACCACGAGCCGCGTCTCCCGGAACTTTCCCGTGCCGCCGCGAACGCGTACACTGCCGCCCGCGCCGGCCCCGGTCCCCGGCTGCCCGGAGAACGACCGTGCTCTACCTCAAGCTCGTGCTTACCGCGGTGTTCTGGGGCGGCACCTTCGTCGCCGGGCGGGTGGTCTCCCAGGAGCTCGCGCCATTTTCCGCCGCGCTCCTGCGCTTCCTCGTGGCGGGCGTGGTCCTGGTTCCGTTCCTGTGGGCGAGCGGACGAGGCCTGCCCCGCCTGACCCGGCGGCAGGCCTTGTCCGTGTGCCTCCTGGGGCTCACCGGGGTCTTCGCATACAACGCCTTCTTCTTCGCCGGCCTCAAGACCGTGCCGGCGAGCCGGGCCTCGCTCATCATCGCCAACAACCCGGCCTTCATCGCCCTCTTCTCCTCCCTGCTCCTTGGCGAGCGGCTGCGAACCGTCCAAGTGGCCGGCATCGCCCTCTCGGTGGCCGGTGCGGTCGCGGTCATCTCCCGGGGCGACCCCGTGGCCCTCCTGGCCGGTGGGCTGCACGGCGGCGAGCTCTACATCCTGGGCTGCGTGGCGAGCTGGGTGGCCTACTCCCTGGTGGGCAAGGTCGCCCTGGTCGACCTGCCGCCGCTGGCGGCGGTCACGTACGCCTGCCTGATCGGTGCCGGCTTCCTGGCGGTTCCTGCCGCACTGGAGGGGGTGCACCGCGCGGCCCTGCACCTTTCCCCAGGGGCCTGGGCGGGCCTGCTGTACCTGGGCGGGCTGGGGACCGCGGCGGGATTCATCTGGTATTACCAGGGGATTCAGGCCGTGGGCCCGTCCCGGGCCGGGGTGTTCATCAACTTCGTCCCGGTGAGCGGCGTGCTTCTGGCCTGCTTGATTCTCGGCGAGACCCTGGACGCCTCTCTCTGGGTCGGCGGCACCCTGGTAGCGGGCGGCGTGATCCTCGCCAACCGGCGCTGAGGGCCGTGTTTCAGAGGTGTGTTGCGGCCCTTGGCCTGCGGCCGCCGTCGGGGCGGGGGGAGAGGACCTGGCGCAGGGCCGCCCCCGTGTGGGAGGCCTCGCACGCGGCCACGAGCTCCGGGGTGCCCTGGGCGACGATGCGGCCGCCCCCCCCGCCCCCCTCGGGGCCCAGGTCCACCACGTGGTCGGCGGTCTTGACCACGTCGAGGTTGTGCTCGATGACGACCACGGTGTTGCCCTGGTCCACCAGGCGGTGGAGCACCTCCAGGAGCTTTCGCACGTCCTCGAAGTGCAGGCCCGTGGTGGGCTCGTCGAGGATGTAGAGGGTGCGGCCGGTGGCGCGGCGGGCGAGTTCCTTGGAGAGCTTGACCCGCTGGGCCTCACCGCCGGACAGCGTGGTGGAGGACTGGCCCAGGCGGATGTACCCGAGCCCCACGTCCTCCAGGGTGTCGAGCTTGGTGCGGATGGCGCCCACGTTGCGGAAGAACTCCCGGGCCCGGGTCACGGTCATCTCCAGCACGTCGGCGATGGCCTCCCCCTTGTAGCGCACCTCCAGGGTCTCCCGGTTGTACCGGCGGCCGGCGCACTCCTCGCAGGTGACGTACACGTCGGGGAGGAAGTGCATCTCGATCTTGAGCACCCCGTCGCCCTGGCAGGCCTCGCACCGGCCGCCCTTCACGTTGAAGGAGAAGCGGCCCTTGCCGAAGCCCCGCACCTGGGCCTCGGGCAGCCGAGCGAAGAGGTCCCGGATGGGCCCGAAGAGCCCGGTGTAGGTGGCCGGGTTCGAGCGGGGCGTGCGCCCGATGGGGGACTGGTCCACGTCCACCACCTTGTCCACGTACTCCAGGCCCTCCAGGGCGCCGAAGGGCAGGGGCCGGGCGTGGGCGCCGTGGAGGGCGTGGGCGAGCGCCGGGAAGAGGGTCTCCACCACCAGAGTGGACTTCCCCGAGCCCGAGACCCCGGTGATGGCGGTGAAGAGCCCGAGGGGGAGCTCCAGATCCACCTCCCGGAGGTTGTTCCCGGTGGCGCCCCGCACCCGCAGTATCTTGCCGTTGGGGCTCCGGCGCGCGGCCGGGACGGGCACCGAGCGCCGGCCCGAGAGGTAGGCGCCCGTGAGGCTCGCCGGGTGGGCCTCGACCTCCGCCGGGGTGCCCTGGGCCACCACCTGCCCGCCGTGCTCGCCCGCCCCGGGGCCCATGTCGATCACGTGGTCGGCGGTCCGAATCGTCTCCTCGTCGTGCTCGACGACGATCACGGTGTTTCCCAGATCCCGCAGCCCCTCCAGGGTGCCCAGCAGCCGGCGGTTGTCCCGGGGGTGCAGCCCGATGGTGGGCTCGTCGAGGATGTAGAGGACGCCGGTGAGGCGCGACCCCACCTGGGTGGCGAGCCGGATGCGCTGGCTCTCCCCGCCGGAGAGGGTGGCGGCGGCGCGGTCCAGGGTGAGGTACCCCAGGCCCACATCCAGCAGGAAGCGCAGGCGCTCCCGGATCTCCTTGAGCACCCGCTCGGCGATGGACGCCTCCCGGGGTCCGAGGGCGAGGTCCCGGAGGA
The DNA here is from genome assembly GCA_040756475.1 of Thermodesulfobacteriota bacterium. Lineage (NCBI taxonomy): Bacteria > Pseudomonadati > Thermodesulfobacteriota > Thermodesulfobacteriota bacterium. The sequence goes on along the minus strand of JBFLZB010000006.1, from coordinate 27,265 downwards.
AGCCGTAGGCGCACTCCACCGGGAGCGCCGTGAGCTCGTGGACGGCCCGGCCCCCCACGGTCACGGCCCGGCTCTCGGGCCGCAGCCGCGCGCCCCCGCAGGCGGGGCAGGGCTTGGCCTCCAGGTAGGGGGAGAGCTCCTCCAGGCGGTCCTCGCTCCCGGTCTCCCGGATCAGGCGCTCCAGCCGGGGCACGACCCCCTCGAAGGGCTTGCGGAAGCGCCAGCTCGACTTCTCCGACTCGTAGGCGAAGTCCACCGCCTCCCCGGTGCCGAAGAGGACGGCCCGGCGCACCGGCTCGGGCAGCTCCCGCCAGGGCGCCTGGAGGTCGAGTCCCAGGTGCTCCTGGAGGGCGCGAAGCGTCTGCTGGAAGAAGACCCCGTTCTTCCCCGCCCAGGGGGCCACCGCGCCCTGGGCCAGGGACTTGCCCTCGTCGGGCACGACCCGGGCGGGGTCGACCGCGAGCCGGGTGCCCAGGCCGTCGCACGTGGGGCAGGCGCCGTGGGGGGAGTTGAAGCTAAAGGCCCGGGGGCTCATCTCGGGAAACGAGACCCCGCACTCCGGGCAGGCGAAGCGCTCGGAGAAGAGGAAGCGCTCGGGCTCCTCCGAGTCCCGGGGGCGCGTCTCCACGGCCGCCAGCCCCTCGGCCCGGGCCAGCGCGATCTCCAGGGCCTCGGCCAGGCGGGAGCGGATCTCGGGCTTGACCGCCAGGCGGTCCACCACCACTTCCAGGGTGTGGTTGCGGTTCTTGTCGAGGGCGATCTCCTCTTCGAGCTCCCGCATCTCCCCGTCCACCCGCAGGCGCAGGAACCCGGACTTGCGGAGCTCCTCCAGGAGCGCCCGGTGCTCCCCCTTGCGGCCCCGCACCACCGGGGCGAGCACCTCGATCCGGGTCCCCTCGGGCAGCGCCAGCGCCCGGTCCACCATCTGGGTCACGGTCTGGCTCGCGATGGGCTTGCCGCACGAGGTGCAGTGGGGCACGCCGACCCGGGCGTAGAGGAGCCGCAGGTAGTCGTACACCTCGGTGACGGTGCCCACGGTGGAGCGGGGGTTCTTGCTCGTGGTCTTCTGCTCGATGGAGATGGCCGGGGAGAGCCCCTCGATGGAATCCACGTCGGGCTTGTCCATCTGCTCGAGGAACTGGCGGGCGTAGGCCGACAGGCTCTCCACGTACCGGCGCTGGCCCTCGGCGTAGAGGGTGTCGAAGGCCAGGCTCGATTTGCCCGACCCCGAGAGCCCCGTGATGACCACGAACTTCCCCCGGGGGATCTCCAGGGTCAGGTCCTTCAGGTTGTGCTGCCGCGCGCCGCGGATGCGGATGGAGTCGTAGGACATTGCGGGTTGCTCGTTGCGGGATGCGGGTTTGCGCGTGGCGCGTGGGAGGTGCGTTGGGGTTCCGACGGCTCGAATTGACAGTCAAGGAGCGGGCGCGGCGGAAGACTTCGAGCCGACAAGATCTCTCGGACCCGCGCGACGCGCAACCCGGGCGTGCATGGCTACAATGCCCCCACACGCGAGGCAGGCGCAAGACCTCCGCAGAACCCGAGCGAGCTGTTCGGCCCCCACACGGAGCACACGAGAAGTTCCCCCCATGCCGGAGGATGGTATTCTGCCCGGGTCCCGGTAGTGGGGAGGGAAGCGGTGACGAACGTTGCACACGTGTTCCGGGTCCTTGCAGACGCGGTGCTTCTGGCGCACTTCGGCGTCGTCGTGTTCCTGGCGGGCGGTCTCGCGGCCATCGTGGTGGGAAACCGGCTCTCCTGGAGGTGGGTGAACCGCCGGTGGTTCCGCCTCTCCCACCTCGCAGCCGTTGGGGTGGTCGTCGCCGCAAACTGCTTCGGAGCCGCCTGCCCGCTGACCACCCTGGAGTCTTGGCTTCGCAGGCAGGCGAGCTCAACGCCCTACGCCGAGGGCTTCGTCCAGCACTGGGTCGAGCGCCTGCTCTACTACCAAGGGGAGCCCTGGGTCTTTGCCGCCGCGTACGCGGTGTTCGGGTTCCTGGTTGGGTGTCGGCGAAGGGCTCCTGGCGTCGCCTCCTTGGGGACCGCGAGGGCGAAACTCGAACAGAAAGGAGCGTCCCGTTCCGTCCGTCTCCTTGGGGACCGCGAGGGCGAAACTCGAACAGAAAGGAGCGTCCCGTTCCGTCCGTCCCAGGTGCCCTTCCGGGCGTTCCAAGGAAGGTCTGGCGTTTGGGCCAGAAACCAGGTAGAAACGCCCGCGAGGGGGCGCTCGTGCGATCGACTTCTCACCCGGATTCGAGCTCCACTGGCTCAGGGGACACCGCCTGCGTCCTCCCCGTGGCCGTCGCTCACGGCTCCTTCCCCGCTCCAGCCCCTCCTGCCCCCGGTACAAACCCCATAGAAGAGAAACCTGCCGGCGGCCAGCGGCACCGCCGAAGCGGCTTCGTTCAACAGGTTGTATCCGTTAGGAGCACGTAGATCATATGATCACTCAAGCAACGTTCGCAGCGGGCCGCAACATCGCCATGAAGGTTCCGCCCCATCTATATGAGGCAACTGTGCGCTTCTATAGGGATGTACTCGGTCTCAAAGAGATCACAAAGCACTCGCCTTCTGTCGGCTTCGAGTTCGGCGCTAACAATTTATGGATAGATCGGGTGGCGGGAATAAGCCAAGCCGAAATCTGGCTTGAGTTGGTTACCAACGACATCGCTGCGGCTTCACAGCACCTCAACTCGGCGGGTATAGTGCGCCGCGATGAGATCGAGCCATTGCCGGAGGGATTTCAAGCGTTTTGGGTGTCGAGTCCGGCATCAATCATTCACCTCGTCTGTAAAGACACAGAATCGTGGGCATAGAGGCTTCTAATCGGGTAGGCGGGAGTTGTTAACTCCCGCCCCCCACACCACCGGGCATGCGGGTCCGGACAAGGCGGTTCCGCATTGCGGGGCAGACGACGACAACTGAAGTCCCTTTCACGCGTAGCCATGGGCTTTCATCCACAGGTCACGGATCGAAAGGAGCCCTTGGTCGGCGAGCCACTTGTTGGTCATCCCGGTCTGCGTCGCCAGCGTCCTCGCCAAGTGCCAGGGGCCCTTGCGGCTCAGTGCCGTGAAGGTCACGTGCTTTTCGGCTGGGTTTGAACATCCTCGGGAGGCCGGGGTTTCACGCTGGCAGCGTCGCGCGCAAGGCGTCCGCCACCGCCTTCGCATCCTTTGCCGCGAGGGTTCCCATCCGTTTCAGAATCAAGCGGTTATCGAGGGTGAAGAGCTTCATGCGCACGAGACATGGCACGCGGAGACCGGCCGCGACAAGATCGCCGATGCCGGTGTCGCCGGGCCAGGGGCTGTGCCCTTTGGACGTAACCATGGCGAAGACTGTGTGGCCGGCGTCGTTAAAGGCTCGAGCGCTCAACACGAGCGCCGGCCGGCGCTTGGCCCCCGGTTTCTCCGAGAAAGGAAAGGGTACGACGACCATGTCCCATGGGTCACAGGTCACGAAACGCCTCTTCGTCTTCCGGCGTGGCCCACTCGTCAAGAGTCTCGGACAGGGCACGGTGAAAGGCCCTGTCGAAGGGCTGCACCCGTCGCAGGATCACGAGTCCATCCCGAACTTCGTACCCGACGACGTCGCCCGGATCGAGGTCCAACTCGTCGCGAACTTCCTTGGGGATCGTTACCTGGCCCTTGGCCGAGAGGCGACTCGTCAGCATGCCTGGCTCCTTCGTCTTTACGGTCAAGGGTAAAGAGAGGCTGCCGGCGAGTCAACGAAGTCTCGCCAGGAGCAGGCGGTGAGCAGGACGTCGTGTCCCTGGCAGACGCCCTGGTGGCGCAGAGCCTGGGCGAAGCTAGCGGTGCCACACACGTTTCAAATCGAATGTCCCTCTGCCCGCGCACCCTCTGCACCGACGTTCCCCAACTCGTCCCCCCGGCACTGCCTCCCCCTCAGGGCTCTCGCCGCCGGACCCCCTTGAGCCTTGACGCGTGCTTCTTGTCGAAGGAGTAGAGCTCGTCGATGCCCTGCTTCTCCATGACCGCGGCGATGTAGCCGTCGACGAAGTCGATGTTCAGGGTCTCGTAGTGGTCCAGGGCCCGGGCGACGAGGCTCCCGTTGACCACCTCCAAGCCGGGAGTCGCCAGAATGCCCCGCACAAGGGGAGCGACCTGGACGCGCCCGAGTCCGTAACTCGACTCCAGAACCCAGACTGTCTCGGCCAACACCATCTCCGCCGTGACCCGCCTGACCTCTCCGGCCGCTGCCTGGTTCAGGAGCTGCTCGACCCGGTCCGCCTTGGTCGGGTCGTCGTTCGTCAGGTAGCGCAGGAAGAGATTCGTGTCGACGAACACCCGGGTCACGACATCTCCTCCGACACCCGCTTGCCCACGGCGGCCTTGGCGTTGGCCCGCCCTGCCTCGAAGTCGCCAGGCCACCCGCCGTCACGGCCCCGCGCAGGTCCTTCAGGGTCTTCACGGGCCGGACCACCACCTGGCCGCCCTCCACCACGAAGTCGACCCGGTCGTTGGGCTGGACCCGAAGAAAATCGCGGATGACCTTTGGAATCGTTACCTGTCCTTTAGTGGTTACGGTCGTCAACAGCCGGCGGTGGGGGGCCCAGGGAACACGGAGGGTTCGCTTCGCTCGGCCCACCCGACACCTGACCAACCGCCCCGGCGGCTTCCGGCCCCGTTGACGCCGCCGCGCCATCCCTGCTACACGGGAGCGAACCCCGTGCCGGAGCCGCCGCCCCCATGGCCACCGACCCCCAGGGCTTCTTCCAGTTCGCCGCCGACCACTACCCGCTCCTGGTGGACCTCTACTACCGGGTCGAGGGGGTGAACGACGCGGAGCTCCTGGCGCTGGCGGAGAGGCACCGGTCCGAGCGGGACCCCTCCCCCTCCTACGTGGCCGACCGGCTCCTCAAGCTCGGCATCCTCGAGACCGTGCCCGACGCCACCGCGGTGTACGAGGTGGTGCGGCCGGTGCGAAACCTCCTGGGGTTCCTCCTGGTGGAGCACCGGCTCACCTCGGCGCCCGTGCTCCAGGCCTACCTCACCGAGCTCGAAGCCCTGGGGGCCGAGCTCGACCAGGCGGTGGCGGGCCGCCGGGGCGCCCAGGTTGCCCGGGTGCTCGCGGAGGCGAGCGACCTGGTGGAACGAGTCCGCCAGGACTCCCGGGCCAACCGGGACGCCATCGTGCGAGAGGTGCTCGCGCTCAAATCCAACCGGGAGCGGCGCAGCCCCCGGGAGCGCTTCGAGATCGTCAACCGCCTCTGGACTCGGTTCCTGGAGCCCCTGCGGGATCTCATCGACGTGCGCCAGGCCATGGACCAGACCCTGGAGGGCCTGGGGCTCCGCGCCCGGGAGGGGGCCCGGGCGTTTGCCCTGGACGGGGCGCTCGTCCGGGAGTTTTCCCGGCTCGGGGCCCGGCTCCTGCGCCTGCGGCGCGAGGCGGCCGACGACTTCCGGGAGGCGGTGCGGGAGGTGGAGCCCCTTTACCAGGCCCTGCGGCGGGAGAGCGAGCTCGTGCGCGGCGCCTCCCGGGCCCTGGAGCGCCTGGGGAGGGAGGGCCTCGGGCCCCTGGGGCTCGCCGAGCGCCTGGCGCTCCCGGTGTGGCGGCGGGAGGGGCTCTTCGCCGACGCCGCCCTGGAGGCCTTCCTGCGGGATCTCCGGGGCTACCGCCCCGGGCGGCCGCCGCCGCTCCCCGAGGCCGAGGAGGGGGCCGGGCCCGCCTTCCTCGACCCCGGGGAGGTGGCCGAGGCCCTGGGCCGGGAGCTGCCGGTGTCCGACGCCCTGGCCTGGCTCGCCGCCCGTTACCCCGAGGCGCCCCTGGCCGAGCTCCTGCGGGCCTACGGCCGCATCCACGCCGGCTCCCTGGGGCCCGTCTCCTTCGGGGAAAGGGCCCGGGCCTACCGGCTCGGCGGCGTCCGGGTCGAGGCCTGCCCGCTCTGTGTGGAGGCGGCGTGACCGTCAAGGCTCCCACCCCTTCCCCGCCCCCCGGCGTGGACCCCTTCGACCTCCCCCGCCTCCGGGAGGTCTTCGATGCCCTGCGCCGGGGCCGCCACCTCTGCCCCGAGGACGGGGATCTCTACTGGGCGCTCCGAGACCACCGGGACGCCTACGCCGCGCTCTTCGGGCGGCTGGGGTTCCGGCTGGAGGCCCATCCCCGCGACTTCTTCTACTTCCGGGGAGAGGGGAACCTCTCGGACGCGGGCGCCCGCATGGCGCTCTTCGTCTTCGTCCTGGTGGAGGCCCTGGCAGACCAGGGGGCCGCGGTGGAAGAGGCGCTCCTGACCCGCACCTTCACCGTGGCCGAGCTCCCCCACCTGGGGAGCGAGCGCTACCGCGCCTACCTGCGGGAGGCAGGGGTCGAGGGGGAGGAGGGCCTGGAGGGGGTGGTCCGAAACCTGGAGCGCTTCGGCTTCGCCCGGCGCCTCGGGGACGGGAGGTTCCAGTTCCGGCCCCCGGCGTACCGGTTCCTGGACCTCTGCCTCCAGGTGCTCGCCGACGCCCCGGCGGCGGAGAGCGCGGAAGGAACCTCCCGAGTGGAAGGCGACGCGCCGGAGGACGGCGGGGAGGAGAGGCCGTGAGCGTGGTGGGGCCCACCCGGCTCGTCCTCCTGCGGGCGGGCAAGTACGACTACGGCGAGGTGGAGCTCACCCGGCCGCTCCACCTGGTGGGCCCCAACAACGTGGGGAAGACCTCGCTCATTGCCGCCCTCCAGTTCCTCTACATCGACGACCAGCGCCACATGCACTTCGCCCGGGATCTCGCCGACACCCGGCGCTACTACTTCCCCGACCCGTCGAGCTATGTGCTCTTCGAGTGCCTCACCCCCGCGGGCTTCCAGGTACTGGGCGTGCAGGGCCTGGGGCCCCTCAAGCAGTACGAGTTCCAGCGCTTCGCCTACCGGGGCCGGTTCGAGCCCGAGGACTTCCTCGACGCCGAGCGCCGGGTGCGCGAGCCCGACGAGGTCCGGGCGCGGCTCGCCCCCCGGGGCTACGCCCTCCTGGAGCCCCGGCACCTGCGGGCGGCCCTCACCGGCCTGGGGGACGCCCGGGGCGTGCACCTGGGGCTGGTGCCCCTTCGCCACCGGGACCACTACCCCCGCTTCCGGGCCATGTTCCGAAACCTCCTGCGCCTGGCCCACCTGCGCCAGGAGGAGCTGCGGGAGTTCTTCGTCGAGATCCACCAAGCCGAGTTCCAGCAGGCCGAGATCGACCTGGAGCGCGACTACGCCGGCCAGTACGACAAGGTGCGCCGGGGCGCCGCCGAGCTCGCGGACCTGCGGGCGGTGGAGGAGGAGGCCCGCCGCCTCCTGGAGGCCGCCGCCCGGCGCCGGGGGCTCCGGCGCGAGCTCCCCGCCCTGTGGGAGGCCCTGGGGGCGGCCTACGCCCGGGACGAGGCCGCCGACGCCACAGCCCTGGCCGACCTCGGGGCTCGCCGGGCGGAGGTTTCGCAGCGCCACGCCCGCACCGAGGGGGAGCGCCGGGAGCTCCAGGAGGCGCTGCGCCGCGCTGCCGAGGAGCGGGGGGCCCTGGGGGAGCGCCTGCGGGAGCTCGACGCCCAGGCCGCGGAGTTCGAGACGTTCCTGGCGCCCCTGGAGGCGGAGAAGCGAGACCGCCTGGAGGCCGACGCCGAGGCCCTGGCCGTCCTCCTGGGCCGGGCGCAGGCCGAGCCCGCCCCGCGCCTCGAAGCGCGCCTGGCCCGCAACGAGGCCGAGCTCGCCCGGAAGCGCGAGCTCCGGGAGCGCCTAGCCGGGGCGCTTGCGGCCCGTCTCCTGGAGGCCTTCTCCCCCGAGGACCTGGGCACGGTCTTTCGCCTGGGGAACCCGGCGCTCCTGGGGCTGCCCGCGGGCCCGGGGGGCGTGGAGCTCCGGGACGCCGCCGCCCTGGAGGCGCGGCTGCGGGACGTCCTCGCCCGGGTCGAGGCCGGCGCCTATGCCGACGCCGCCGTTCGGGTGGCGCTCGCCGCCCTCCCCGCCCCGGAGCTCGCGGAGTACGCCGACGCGGCCACGGTGGAGGAGCGGATCGCGGAGCTCGCGGCCGAGGTGGAGCGGGACCGGGCCGCCCTGGAGGCGCGCCGGGAGGCCGACCGGCTCAGGGTTCGGCTCGAGGCGCTTCGCCGGGAGCGCGACGCCTGCGCCCGCCGGCTCCTGCGCCACGAGGCCTTCCGGGAGCGGCTCGCCCAGGCGGAGGGCTGGCGGGAGCGCCACGGGGAGTTGGGGCGGATCGAGGGGGAGCTGGGGGAGCGCCTGGAGGCCCTGGACCGCCTCCGGGACGAGCTCACCGGGGAGCTGCGCCGGCTCCAGGGGGAGGAGGCGGCCCTGGCGGAGCGGCGCCGGCGCCGGGAGGAGGCGGTGCGCCGACTGGCCCCGCCCCCAAGCGAGTGGGGGGCGGACCCGGCCGTCGGCCTTCCTCCGGAGCTTTCGGGGGACCTCCACGCCCTGGCGGTCCGCTACGCCGAGGGGAGCCGCGACGAACGTCGCCTCGCCGAGCAGGTGGAGGAGGGGCTGCGGGCGGTGCGGGCCCGCACCTACGGCCGCCTCGACCGGGACACCGAGGAGGAGGGCCTGTCGGCGCTGGCCGAGGAGCTCGACGCCGTGGCCGAGAAGGCCCGGGCCGTCCAGGCCCTCTGGAAGGCGCTGGCCGCCGGCCTCACCAGCGCCTTCCGGGCGCTCGCCCGGGATCTCGAGACCCTGGAGAGCCGGGTGGACGAGCTCAACCGGGCGCTGGCGAAGGTCTCGGTCTCAAATCTCGCCCGCCTGCGGCTCCTGGTGCGGGAGCACCCCGAGTGGACCCGGCGGCTCAAGACCGTCTCGGTCCAGGAGGAGATGCCGCTTTTTGGCGACCGCAAGGCCGTGGACGAGGCCCTGGCCCAGCTCGGCAACCTCCTCTCCCACTACCCCCGGGTGCGGCTGCTGGACCTCTTCCACCTCCACTTCGAGATCACCACCCCCGACGGGGCCTCCCGCACCTACCCCCACCTGGACACCATCGAGTCCCACGGCACCACCATCACCATCAAGGTGCTCATCAACCTCTTGCTCCTCCGGGGCCTCCTGGGCCGCAAGGAGGTGAGCCTGCCCTTCTACCTGGACGAGGTGGCGAGCCTCGACCACGAAAACCTCGCGGGCATCGTGAAGAAGGCTCAGGAGCTCGGCTTCGTGCCCGCCCTGGCGAGCCCCGAGGCCATGGACGCCGCGGACCTCCTCTACTTCCTCGCCGAGCGCCAGGGCCGGGTGCTGCTGGAGCCCCGCACTTCGCTGGTGCGAATACAGCGGGGGGAGGAGGGAGAGTGAAGAGGCAGGATCGGCGGGATGGGAATCATGAGAATCATGGGAATTCTGCGAAGGCCCAACCCCCGGTTTCCCATGATTCCCATGATTCCCATGACTCCCATAGTTCCCATGAATCCGACCCCTCGCCCCTCCTTCCTCCTCGCGGCGACTACCGGACCCTGCTCTCCTACCAGAAGTCCGAGGTGGTCTACGAGATCACCTACCGCTTCTGCCATCGGTTTCTCTCCAGGGGCGACCGTACTTTCGACCAGATGGTGCAGGCCGCCCGCTCCGGCAAGCAAAACATCGTCGAGGGGAGCAAAGCGGGGACGACTTCCCGGGAGATGGAGATCAAGCTGACGAATGTGGCCCGAGCCAGCCTGGAGGAACTCCTGGAGGACTACCGCGACTACCTGCGAGTGCGGGACCTTCCCCTCTGGGACAAGGAGAGCCGGGAGGCCCTGTACGTGCGCCGGCTGGGCGCGGCGGCCCCGCTCACCTTCGGGGTCTTCCGGAAGTTCGTGGAGACCCGCCCCGCCGCGGTGGTGGCCAACATCGCCATCTGCCTGATCCACCAGACCAACTTCCTCCTGGACCGGCAGATCCAGGCCCTCGGGGAGGGATTTCTGCGGCAGGGCGGGCTGCGGGAGCGGATGACCCGGGCCCGCCTGAAGGCGCGACGGCAACAGCGGGAGAGCCGAAGTGAGCCGGCCGATGCCCCTTGACCCCCTTGCCGGCCGCCTCGCCCGGCTCCTCGCCGAGGGGAGCGTTGCCGCCACCGCCCTGAGCGCGCGGCAGCGGGAGCGCCTCGGGGCCCTCTTCGCGGCGGGGGTCCTGGGGGAAGTCCGCTCCGGGGCCGGGCGCCGGGTGGAGGTGCGGGACCGGGGCGCCCTGGCGGCCTTCTCCCGCGCGCTCTACCCCTCGGGGCTGGAGGGGCTTTCGGGGGAGAGCGCCGCCCCCCGGAGTCGGGCCGTGGCACAGGTGCGCGACGCCAAGCGCGCGGCGGGCACCGACGCCGAGGCGGTGCTCCTGCGGGGCTTCGGGGAGGCGAAGATCACGGGACCCGCGGGAGCGCTGGAGGTGGGGGAGTGGACCCGGAGGGCGGGGGTGGCGGCGCTCCGGGTGGCCCAGAGCTGCCCCTGGGGCTGGGAAGGCGAGATGGCGGTGGTGGAGAACGCCGAGGTGTTCCTCCACCTGGAGGCTCTCGGTCTCTCCTGCGGGCTCGCCCTCTACGCGGGGGGGCGGCTCTCCCGGCGAGTGCTCGCCTGGCTCGCCTCGCCCCCCATGGGAGGGGCGCGCTACCTCCACCTGGGGGACTACGACCCCGTGGGCCTCGACGAGTACCTGCGCCTGGCCCGGGCGTGCCCCGGCCGGGTCCGGCTCTTCGTGCCGGAAGGCTTCGAGGGGCTTCTGGCCGCCTACGGCAAGCCCGCCCTCCTGGCCGCGAGCCCCGCGGTGCAGGCCCGCCTTCGCCGGGCAGAGGACCCGGAGGTCCGCCGGGTGGTGGCGCTCCTGGACCGGCACGGGGCCGGCCTGGAGCAGGAGGCGCTTCTAATACCCACTTCCGGGCCTGGTGCAAGCGCAAGGTCTGGGACTCCGCGAGCCCCAACGATCTGCGGGTAGCCTTGAAAAAGTTCTTCGGGTTCCTGGCGGCCGAGAAGGGCATCGAGAACCCGAAGGTCTTGCATGCCCTGGGAAGATAGGTTCTGAGGGACGCTACCCCCGGGCGAGCTCCCGCAGCCGGGGCAGGAGGGCCGCCAGGGCCCGGGCCCGGTGGCTCAGGCGGTTCTTCGCGGGAAGCTCCATCTCGGCCAGGGTGAGGCCGGCCTCTTCCACCAGGAAGAGGGGATCGTACCCGAAGCCTCCCGTGCCCCGGGGGGCCTCCAGGAGGCGCCCTTCGAGCCGCCCCTGCGCCTCGGCCTCCGCCCGGGCGTTCCCCGGCACCGCCAGCGCCATGGCGCACACGAAGGCGGCCCGGCGGCCCTCGGGCGGCACACCCCGGAGCTCTTCGAGGAGCCTTCGGTTGTTGTCGGCGTCCGCCGCGCCGGGGCCGGCGTAGCGGGCGGAGCGCACCCCGGGGCGGCCCCCCAGGGCCTCCACCGCGAGCCCCGAGTCGTCGGCGAGGGCGGGGAGCCCCGCAAAGCCGGCGAGCGCCCGGGCCTTCTTCCACGCGTTCTCCCGGAAGGTGGCCCCGTCCTCCTCCACCTCGGGCGCCCCGGGCACCTGGTCGAGGCCCCGGACCTCGATCCCCTCGGGGGCGAGAAGGCCCCGGAGCTCCCGGAGCTTCCCCGGGTTTCGGGTCGCGAAGAGGAGCGTCGTCACCGTCCGACGCCGCCCTCCAGGGCCTCCCGCTGGAGGGCCAGGAGCCGCCCCACCCCGGACCAGGCGAGATCCAGGAGCTCCCCGAACTGGGCCCTGGAGAAGGGCCGCTCCTCCCCCGTGGCCTGGATCTCCACGAGCTCCCCCGCGCCGGTCATGACCACGTTCATGTCCACATCGGCGGCGGAGTCCTCCCGGTAGTCCAGGTCGAGGAGCGGGCGCCCCCCCACGAGGCCGACGCTCACCGCCGCCACCGCGTCGCGAAGCGGCACGGCGCTCACGGCGTTTCGCCGGATGAGGGTGCGAAAGGCCTCCACCAGCGCCACGTAGGCGCCGGTAATCGAAGCGGTGCGGGTGCCCCCGTCGGCCTGGAGCACGTCGCAGTCCACCCACACGGTGCGCTCCCCGAAGGCCTGGAGGTCGGTCACGGCCCGGAGCGATCGGCCGATGAGACGCTGGATCTCCAGGGTGCGCCCCCCTTGCTTGCCCCGGGCGGCCTCCCGGGGGGTGCGGGTGGCCGTGGCCCGGGGGAGCATGCCGTACTCGGCCGTGACCCACCCCTTGCCGCTCCCCTTGCGGAAGGCGGGCACGCCGTCCTCCACGCTCGCGGCGCAGAGCACCCGGGTGTGGCCCACCTGGATGAGGGCGCTGCCCTCGGCGTGGAGGAGCACCCCCGTTTCGAGCTTCAGGGGCCGCAAATCGGCAGGGCTTCGTCCGTCGGGGCGCATGGGGACCTCGGTCTTCCGGTATAGGGGTTCAGGGACTGGGGCGGCCGCGGAAGTACGTCTCCGCGGCCTGGGCGATGGCTGCGGCCACGGCTTCCCGGCCGGCGGGGGATCGGAGGTGCTCCGCCTCCTGGGGCCAGGCCAGGCTCCCCAGCTCCACCAGGCACGCCGGGGCGGCCACGGCTTCCAGGAGGGGCTGGGGTGCGACCGCGACGCCCCGGTCGAAGGTGGCCAGGTGCTGGCCCAGGGCGGCGCGCAGAAGCTCGGCCCAGCGCCGGCTCTCGGCGCCGAGGCCGGCCTGGCCCGCCGCCCAGTGGCGCGGGTCGGTACCCGGCGGCGGTTCGGGGGCGACGAACACCTCCACCCCCCGGGCCTGGGGGCGCCCCTCCCCCGCGGCGTGCAGGCTCACGAAGAGCTCGGCACCCCAGTAGTTGGCCACGGCGGCCCGCTGGGTGTCTCCCAGGGACCGATCCTCGGACCGGGTCAGGTGCACCTCGAAGCCCCGTTCCCGCAGGGTCTGGGCCGCGGCCTGGGCCAGGGCGAGCACCACGTCCTTTTCTGCCAGGCCCCTCGGCCCGCGGGTACCCGGCTCGTCCCCGCCGTGTCCCGGGTCGAGGGAGACCCTTCGCGCAGGCCCCTGCCGCGCCTTCACAAACCGCACCGGCCGCCCCAGGAACTCGCCGGCGAGCTCCTGCAAGAACCTCTCGCTCACCAGCAGGCGTCCGCCCGAGAGCCGCACCTCCGCCGGTCCCCGCAGGACCCGTCCGTCGCGCAGGGCAAAGGGCGCCTCGGGCCGCAGGGCAGCCCAGGCGTCCCCCTCCCGATAGGTGAGGCGCAGCTGCTGCGGGTCCCAATCGAGGGATCCGGGAAAGCCCAGGAGCCAGGTTTCCGCGTCGTACCACGCCGTGCTATCCTCGACCGTCACTTCGGCGAGGAAGAAGGGCTCGACTCCTGGAGACTCGACGCGCACGGCGGCGAGCGCCGGCAGCCACCCGGGCACCAGGACCAGGGCGAGCCCCAACAGTGCAACCGCTTTTCTCGGAGTCATTGCGGCCCGGAAGGATGTGCAAGGGGCGTTGGGGGGCGATGCTACCCGACCCCGGAAACCCATGTCAAACGAGGCCCCCCCGCGTGATCCGGCCGTCTGGGGGCGCGAGGCGACGCAAGCGCAGGCGGAGCAGATCGCGGGCACCCGACGACGACCTGTAGCCGACCCGAGCGTACCGGGAGGAAGATCCATGAGAACGGTCGCAGGGAAGGAAGAGGGGCGGAACCGAGCACTTCTCGCCTGGCCGGCGACCTGGGCATTGGCCCTGGGTCTGGCCCTTGGCCTTGGAATGACGGTCCTCCCGCTTCCCGCGGCGGGAGCATCGCACGATCCCATCGTGGAGGCAGCCACCTCGGGCAGGGCCTTCGTGCTGGCGGAGTTCGGCTCCGACACGTGTCCCGCCTGTGAGCAGATGCTGCCGGTGGTGCGCTCGGTGGTGGCCCGCTACCCCGACTTGATCCACCAGGTCCACGACGCGGACCGCCAGGCCGAGCTGGCGAAGAAGTACCAGGTACGCTGCGTCCCGGTCTACGTGGTGGTGGATCCCGAGGGGCAGGTGCGCTTCAACGACGTGGGCCTGTTCACCTCGGAAGAGCTCGACGAGATCCTTCGCGAGACGGGGGCAGTGGGCCGGCCTTCACGAGGCAATTGACACCCCCGGACGCCCTGTCTACTCTTCCGGGCGGCCGGGCTCCGGCCGCCCGAAGCCGCATCGGGGGAGGCCCGGCAGGAGAGCATGGATGGCGAAGCGGGATTACTACGAGGTTCTGGGCGTGCGCCGGGGAGCCTCCGAGGACGAGCTCAAGAAGGCCTACCGCAAGCTCGCCCGCAAGCATCACCCCGACGTGAATCCGGGGGACAAGGCGGCGGAGGAGAAGTTCAAGGAGATCTCCGAGGCCTACGAGGTGCTGACCGACCCGGAGAAGCGCCGGCAGTACGACGCCATGGGCCACGCCGCCTTCGAGGGGTTCCGGGGGCGGCCCGGCGGCCCGGGCGAAGGCTTCGGCGCCGGCGGATTCGAGGGTTTCGGCCCGGGCGCGGGTCAGGGCTTCGACTTCTCCGACCTCTTCGGCGACCTCTTCGGTCAGGCCCAGGGCTTCCGCTCGGCGGGACCGCGGCGCGGTTCGGACCTGGAGTACGAGCTGGAGGTGGACTTCCGGGAGGCCGTGCTCGGGACCGAGAAGGAGATCTCCTACCGGCGCGCCGCCCCCTGCGGGGCGTGCTCGGGTCAAGGATACCAGCCGGGCACGGGAGGGGGCGCCTGCCCCCAGTGTGGGGGCAAGGGCCGGGTAAACCTCCAGCGCGGCCCCATCGCCCTCCAGCAGACCTGCCCCCGATGCCGGGGCACCGGCCGCCTCCCGGGTTCCCCCTGCCCCAAGTGCGCCGGCAGGGGTACCGAGCCCAAAGCCGAGCGCATCCGGGTGCACATCCCCGCAGGGGTGGACGACGGTTCCCGGGTGCGGGTCGCGGGCAAGGGCGAGGGCGGAGCCGACGGCACGAGTCCGGGAGACCTCTTCATCCGGGTGCGGGTGCGCCCGGACCCGCGCTTCCGGCGGGAGGGGGACGACCTTGTGACCCCCGTGGAGGTGCCTTTGCTCGACGCCCTCCTGGGCGGCACGGTTCTCGTGCCGACCCTCGGGGAGCCCGTACGCATGAAGGTGCCCGCCGGCACCCAGCCCGGGCAACGGTTTCGCCTCCGGGGCAAGGGCGTGGCCGGCCGGGGCGACCTCCACGCCCAGGTGGAGCTCCAGGTGCCCCGGCAACTCGCCCCGGACGTGAAGAAGACCCTGGAGGAACTGAGGGGAAAGCTTTAACCGGCCGACGGAGGACCCCATGCGACCCGCCGTCAAGCTCTTCCGCGTACACGAGGTGCTCGAGATCACGGGCCTCACCCGCCGGACGCTGCGGGTCTACGAGGAGGTGGGGCTCGTGTCCCCGGCTTCCCCCGAGGCCCGCGGGCCGGAGGACGACGGCCCCCTCTACCCCGAGGAGGTCGTGGAAACCATCCGCCGCATCCAGCGCCTGCGGGACGACCTGGGGGTCAACCTGCCCGGGATCCAGGTCATCCTGGAGATGCGGCGAAAGATCATCGACCTCCAGACCCACCTGGAGGACTTGATGCGCTTCGTCCAGACCGACCTCAAGCAGGAATTGGAGCAGTACCTGCGCCGGGAAGAAAAGGCGGTGGTTCCCAAGCACCTCTTCCGCCCGCCCAAGCCCTGGGAGGACTGAGCCAGCCCGGGGCGCCCGTGCACGGCCGCGCCGTGCCCCAGGGAGGGGGCCACCGATGGCTCCCCTGTTTCGCCCTCCTCTGCCTGGTCGGGGGTACCCTGGCTCCCCGGCACCCCGCCTGGGGCATGGTCCTGGCGCTGGCCGGCGCCGCTTTCGGAACCCTGGCCCTTCGCGGCGCCCTGCCCCGCACCGCCGCAGCCCTTGCCCTGGGGGCCCTGGCCCTGGCCGGCGCTCGGGGCGCCGCGGCCCCGATCCCCGCCCTGCCCCTGGCCGAGGAGATGCGCTTTCGCGGGTTCGTGGCCGACGACCCCCGGCCGGGAACCGACGGCCCGCGCCTCTTGGTCGAGGTGGCCCCGGAAGCCCCCGGCGGCGCCCGAACGAAGGGCGAGCGGGGCCGGGTGCTCCTCCAGGTGCTGGGCGACCCTGCGCCGCCTCCGGCCAAGGGCGACGCCGTGTTCTTTCGGGCTCGCCTGCGCCCGGTGCAGGGGTTCCGAAACCCCGGGGCGGGCAGCTACGCCGCCTATCTGGAGCGCCGGGGGGTGGCGGCTCGGGCCTCCGCTGTGTGGCCCGGGGCCGTAGGCTTCGCCGAACCGGGTGCGGGCGCCCCCTGGTCGGTGCGGCTGCGCCAGCGCCTGAGCGCCGCCCTGGCCAGGACCGTACCGGGCCCCGAGGGCGGGGTGCTGCGGGCCCTGGCCCTGGGGGAGCGGGGAAGCCTGTCCCCCGAAACCACCGAGGCGTTCCGACGCTCGGGCACGTCCCACCTGGTGGCCATCTCGGGCCTGCACCTGGGGCTTCTCGCCCTCTTCCTGGCCCCGGTCTTTTCTGCCCCCTTGGTGCGGATTCCCCGGCTGCCCCTGGCCCACCCGGTGCCGCCCCTGGCCCGCATCCTCACCCTGCCCGTGCTCGGCGCCTACGCCGCCCTCTCGGGCTTCCAGGTCAGCACGCTGCGGGCCCTGGCCATGGTGGCGCTCCTGGTGGTGGGCACCGGGCTCTCCCGGCCCACGGCGGTCCCGGCGCTCCTGGCGTCCACGGCCCTGCTCCTGGGCCTGGGCGACCCTCGGGTCCTGGGAGACCCGGGGCTTCACCTCTCCCTCGCGGCCCTGGCAGGCCTCTTCTGGCTCGGACCCCGCCTGGAGCGCCAGTTTTCCCGCTCGCCTTCCCCCCTGGACCGCCTGGCGCCCCCGGGTCGGGCAGCGCAGTTGCTGGCGCGAGCGGGAGGCGGCTTCCGGTCCCTCGTCTGCACCTGCGTCGCCGCGGCGCTGGCCACCGCACCGGTCTCGGCCTACCACTTCGGGGGGGCAAGCGCCCTGGGGCTCGCCGTGAACCCGGTCGCCGTACCCCTGGTGGGCTTCGTGTGCCTGCCCCTGGCGCTGGCCGGCGCCGCGGCCGAAGCCCTGTGGCCGGGGGCCGGGGCCCTGGCGTGGAAGCCCGCGGGGGCCGCCCTGCGCCCGCTGCTCTCCCTCCAGGAGGCCCTGGCGCCCCTGGCGCCGCACCTGACGGTGCCCGGACTCGACTCGGTGTTCGGGGTTGCGGGCGCCTTCTGTCTCCTGGGGGCACTGGGGCTGGTGCTCTCGACGCCGCGCCCCCGCCGGGCCGTGGCGGTCCTTCTCGCCGTGGGAACGGTGTCGCTCGCCCTGCCGGAAGGGGTGCGCCGGGCGCAGGCGCTCCTGGCCCGGGACGCCCACCTCTGGGTCTTCGACGTGGGCCAGGGTCAGGCCGTGGGGCTTCGCCTGCCCGGGGACCTCTGGCTGGTCGTGGACGGCGCCGGATTTCCGGGCCGTGCCTTCGACCCCGGGGCGTCCATCATCGCTCCGGCCCTCCAGGCCCTGGGGTGCCGTCGGCTCGCCCTCGCGGTCTCGAGCCACCCCCACCCCGACCACCTGGAGGGCCTTCCTGCCCTGGTGCGCTGGGGGCGGCCGCGGGAGGTCTGGCTTCCGGGGAGCTTCGAGGGGGACGGCCGCTACGAACGCCTCCTGGCGGAAGCCGCGGCAGCCGGCGCCCGGGTGCGCTGGATCGGACCGGAGGGCCACGCCACGTCCCTCGGGGCGGCTCGAATCGACGCCCGGTGGTTTTCCGAGCGGCGGGAGAACGACCGTTCCCTGGCCGTGCGGGTCACCGTAAGGGACGCGTGCGCCCTGCTCCCCGGGGACCTGGAGGCACGGGGGCAGGAGCGGTCTGTGGAGACGGGCTTCGCCGCCCCGTGCGACCTCCTCGTGGCCCCCCACCACGGCGCCGCCAATGCCCTCCACCTGCCCTTCCTCGAAGCTGTCCGGCCCACGGCCGTCTTCGTCTCCGCCAGCGGCCGGCCGGGGCTTCCCGCCCAGGTGTTCCTCGACGCCCTGGACGCGGCAGGGGTCCGCGCCTGCCTCACCCACCGCGACGGCTTCCTCCACGCCCGCCTGGGAACCCGCGGCCTGGCGGTCCGGTGCGGCGATTGACACCACTGGGGCCATCTGTTAGCTTCGCGGCTCAACCCCCACCCGGCCGCGGTCCATGGTCAAACCACCCATCCTGGTCGTCGACGACGACGTCTTCTTCCGCACCTTCTGCGCCGAGGTGCTGCGGCGGGAGGGGTATGTCGTTTGGGTGGCGAGCTCGGGGCGCGAGGCCCTGGAGCTTCTCGGGCGGGAAGAACCGGCGCTCGTCCTGGCCGACATCTACATGCCCGAGATGACGGGGCTCGAGCTGCTGGAATCCGTGAAGGCGAGCCACCCCGGAGTCGACGTCGTGATCATGACCGGGTACGCCTCCATCGACACGGCGGTCCAGGCGCTGAAGCGCGGCGCCCGGGACTACCTGCGCAAGCCCTTTGCCGCCGAGGAGCTGGCGGTCGTGGTGGAGTCGACCCTGGCCCAACGGCGCCTGTACCAGGAAAACGAGCGCCTCAAGCAGCAGCTCGGCCTCTACGAGCTCTCCCGCTCGTTTGCCTCAGTGGAGGACCCGGTGCGCGTCCTGGCACTCGGTCTCGACGCCGTCTGCCACGCCACCCGTTCGGGAGCGGGGGTGTGCCTCCACAGCGGCTCCGACCTCCACTTCATGGCCTTGCGGCACTGCCGGGGTCTCGAGCGAGCCGAAGCCGAGGCGGTCCGCGAGGCGTTCGTGACCCGGGGGCTGAGCTATCTGCGGGGGGCGCAGCGGGTGCAGGTGATCGGGAAGAGTCGTCTGAGCCGCATCCTGGAAGGGGCCGGGGGCCCCACCCTCCGGGAGGCCCTCCTCGTTCCCCTGCGGCACGGAAGCGGGGTGGACACCGTCTACCTGCTCTTCCACGACACCCCCGACAAGGGGTTTCTGGGCGAGGACGAAGACAGCGCCCGTTTCCTGGCTGCCCAGGTGGAGATCACCTACAGCGGGTCCCTGGGGCTCCAGGCGGCCCGCAAGCTGGCCTTCGTGGACTCCCTCACCGATCTGTACAACGGCAGGTACCTCGACACGGCTCTCGACCGCAGCATTGCCGAGGCGGACCGGGCGTCGACGCCGTTCAGCCTGCTCTTCCTGGACCTGGACTACTTCAAGGAAGTCAACGACGCCTATGGGCACTTGTGCGGGGGCCAGGTGCTCATCGAGGTCAGCCGGATCCTGCGCAACAACGTGCGCGACGAGGACGTGGTGATTCGCTACGGCGGCGACGAGTTCACCGTGGTGCTGCCCCGCACCGGTCCGGGGGCGGCCCGGGAGGTGGCCGAACGCATCCGGTGCGCCATCAAGGAACACCGCTTCCTGGGCCGGGAGGGGGGCACGATCCGGCTGACCGCGTCCATCGGCATCGCCACCTACCCGGACGACGCCCGGACGCGCGAAGAGCTCATCGACCAGGCCGACCGCGCCATGTACCGGGGCAAGGAAGCCGCCCGGGACACCGTGTACGCGGCCCGGTCCCACTGAGAGCCTGTGGGGATTGCGGCATGAACATCCAGAGGCTCAAGGGATTCCGGGACCTGCTCCCGGACGAGACGCCCCTGTGGCAGAAGATCGAGGGCGCCGCGCGCCGGGTCTTCGGCCGGTATGGCTTCGAGGAGATCCGGCTCCCTCTCCTGGAGGAGACGGCGCTCTTTTGCCGCTCCATCGGGGAGGCCACCGACATCGTCGAGAAGGAGATGTACACCTTCACCGACACGGGCGGCACCTCAGTGACCCTGCGCCCCGAAGCCACCGCGTCGGCCGTGCGCGCCTATCTCGAGAACGGCCTCCACCACAGCGAAACCAAGGCCCGCCTGTACTACCTCGGGCCCATGTTCCGGCGGGAGCGCCCCCAGAAGGGCCGCCTGCGGCAATTCCACCAGATCGGCGCCGAGTGCTTCGGCTGGGCCGAGCCGGGGGCCGACGCCGACGTGCTGTGCCTGCTCTGGGACCTGTTTGCCGCCCTGGGGCTCTCGGACCGGGTCCGGCTGGAGCTCAACTCCCTGGGCTGCCCCGACGACCGCCGCGCGTACGTGCAGCGGCTTCGGGAGCACCTGGCGCCCCGCCGCGACGCCCTGTGCGAGAATTGCCGCCGCAGGCTCGACACCAACGCCTTGCGGGTGCTCGACTGCAAGAGCGCTCACTGCCGGGAGGCGACCGCGGACGTGCCGTCCCTGGCCGAGCACCTGTGCGGGGAGTGCGCCGGGCACTTCGGGCAGGTTCGCACCCTCCTGACGGCCCAGAGGGTGCCCTTTGCCACCAACCCGCGCATGGTGCGCGGGCTCGACTACTACAACCGCACCACCTTCGAGCTCCTCTCGGGCGACCTGGGCGCCCAGAACGCGGTGGCCGCGGGAGGCCGCTACGACGGCCTCGTCCAGACCCTGGGCGGCCCGCCGATACCGGCCCTGGGGTTCGCCCTGGGCGTGGAGCGCCTGGCGCTGCTCCTGGGCACGGGGGCCGCCCCCCGGCTCAAGCCCGACGCCTACCTGGTGCATCGGGGCGAAGGCGCCCTGGAGGCCGCCCTGCTCCTGCGCCGGGAGCTCTCCGGCGCCGGCCTCCGGGCCGAAGTGGACTTCGAGGCGCGCAGCTTCAAGGCGCAGATGCGCTCCGCCGACCGGTGCGGCGCGCGATTCGCGCTCATCCTGGCCGAAGACGAGGTCTCGGGAGGGACCGTGACCGTGAAGGACTTGTTTGCCGGGACCCAGGAGACCCTGCCCCGGGCCCAGGCGGCCCTTCGGCTGCCCTCCCCGGCTCCCCAGACGACGGAGGCATGAGACCCATGGGAGGAAAGCTTGCTGCGGCGCTGCTCTCGATCACCCTGGCCGCGCCGGCGCTGGGCCCCGCGACGGCAGCCGCCGGCACCTGCATCGCCGGCGGCTGCCACCGGCCCATCGTCTCGATGAAGTTCCTTCACGGCCCCGTCGCCGCGGAGGAGGCGGGAACCGAAGGCTGCGTCTCCTGCCACACCCCGGCCGGGCCGCCGTGCACCGCCTCGAAGGGCGGGAAGTTCGCGTTCAAGACCAAGGAAGACCGCCTGTGCCTGCTGTGCCACGAGCGCGGCACCGGCACCCAGCACACCCGCACCCGGGTCAACTGCCTGTCGTGCCACGCGCCCCACGGCTCGGACCAGAGCGCCATTCTCATGCGGGCCTCGGGCAAATGACGGCTCCCGCCGGCTCGCGGGTACCGCGGGCCGCCCCACAGACCGGGCAACCGCCGCTTCTCCCGCTTCCCCCTCGACCCCCTACCCGTCCCTTCTCGGAGGAACTCCCGTGATCCAGACCCTCGGCGACTGGAAGCGCACGCACACCCTGGGAGAGCTGCGGTCCGAGCACCGGGACCGGGACGTGACCCTCATGGGCTGGGTCCACCGGCGAAGGGACCACGGCGGGCTCATCTTCCTCGACCTGCGGGACCGCGACGGCCTCACCCAGGTGGTCTTCTACCCGGAGCTGTGCCCCGAGGCCCACGCCCTGGCCCACGACCTGCGCGGCGAGTACGTGGTGGCCGTGCGGGGCCGGGTGGCGCCCCGGCCCGAGGGCACCGAGAACCCGGCGCTCCCCACCGGCGCCATCGAGGTGCAGGCCCGGGAGCTGCGCATCCTGAACCGCTCCAAGCCCCCGGTCTTCCCCGTGGAGGACGCGACCGACGCGGGAGAGGACCTGCGTCTCAAGTACCGCTTCCTGGATCTTCGCCGTCCCGCGCTCCAGCGCAACCTGCGCCTGCGCCACCGGGCGGTGATGGCTGCCCGGCGGTTCCTCGACGACCACGGGTTCGTGGACGTGGAGACCCCCATGCTCACCCGGAGCACGCCGGAGGGCGCCCGCGACTTCCTGGTGCCGAGCCGCCTGTCGCCGGGTCAGTTCTACGCCCTTCCCCAGTCGCCCCAGCTCTTCAAGCAGCTCCTCATGGTCTCGGGGCTCGACCGCTACTACCAGGTGGTCAAGTGCTTCCGGGACGAGGATCTGCGGGCCGACCGCCAGCCCGAGTTCACCCAGATCGACGTGGAGATGAGCTTCGTCACCCCCGACGACCTGATGGGCCTGATGGAGCAGATGGTGTCCGCCATCTGGAAGGAGGTCCTGGGGGTGGAGCCGGCGCTGCCCTTCCCGCGCCTGCCCTATGACGACGCCGTGGGCCGCTACGGCACCGACGCCCCCGACATCCGGTTCGGCCTGGAGCTCGCCGACGTGAGCGGCCCGGCCGGGGCTTCGGGGTTCCAGGTCTTCTCCCGGGCCGTCGCCAGCGGAGGGCTCGTGAAGGGGCTCAACGCCAAGGGCGCGGGGGAGAGGTTCTCCCGCAAGGAGATCGACGACCTCACCGCCTTCGTGGCCCCCTTCGGAGCCCGGGGCTTGGCGTGGATCCGCATCCAGCCCGACGGGGAGTGGCAGTCGCCCATCGCCAAGTTCCTGGGCGAAGACGCCCGCGCCGGCATCCGGCAGGCGCTGGAGCCCGCCCCGGGCGACATCCTCTTCTTCGTCGCCGACGAGCCCCGGGTGGTGAACCTCTCCCTGGCGCGCCTGCGCACCCACCTGGCCGCCCGGCTGGGGCTGATCCCCGAGGGGCAGTGGGCGTTTTGTTGGGTCACCGACTTTCCGCTCCTGGAATGGGACGCGGAGGCAAAGCGCCACGTGGCCCTGCACCACCCCTTCACGAGCCCCCGGCCCGAGGACGAGGCAAAGCTCGACGCCGAGCCCCTGGCCGTGAAGGCCCAGGCCTACGACCTGGTCCTCAACGGCACCGAGGTGGGGGGCGGCTCCATCCGCATCCATGCGGAAGACGTGCAGGAGAAGGTCTTTCGGGCGCTGGCCATCGGCCCCGAGGAAGCCCGGGCGAAGTTCGGGTTCCTCCTCGACGCCCTGGCCTACGGCGCACCGCCCCACGGGGGCATCGCCTTCGGCCTGGACCGCCTCCTCATGTTCCTGTGCGGGGCGCCGAGCATCCGCGACGTCATCGCCTTCCCCAAGACCCAGAAGGGCGCGTGCCTGCTCACCGAGGCCCCCGCCCCCGTAGACCTCGCACAGCTGCGGGACCTGCACCTGCGGGTGCGCGCGCCGGAAGGAAAGTAGCCGGCGCCCCTAGCCCGGGTATCCCCGGCACCTTGGATCTCTGGGAAGGGATTTTCCAGAGCCCGCTTTCTTGACGGGATTAGGCAGGAATGCTATCGTCCTCCCCGCTCATCGAAAACCCCTTCAGGGGAGTGCCATGAAACTCACCACGAAGAGCCGGTATGGCGTGCGGGCGATCTTCGACATCGCCTACCACACGGGTGGACTTCCCGCCCAGATCAAGGACATCTCCGACCGGCAGCGCATCAGCCCGCGCTACCTGGAGCAGATCTTCCAGAAGCTCAAGAAGGCCGGAATCCTAGGGAGCAAACGGGGACCCAAGGGGGGGTACTTCCTCCTGCGAGACCCCAAGGACATCACGATCTACGAGATCATCAGCTGCACCGAGGGCCCCATCGAGCTCGTCTTCTGCGTGGGCGAGGACGAGGAGGGCGGCAGCTGCGACGCCAGCATGTGCGACATGAAGGAGCAGTGTGTGGCCAGCCCCCTGTGGAAGGAGCTCGGGGAGAAGATCGCCGACATCTTCCGGGCGACCACGATCCAGGATCTGTGCAAGAAGGCGGAGGAACTGGGCATCGACCGGCAGCTCGACGCCCGCTTCATGTACTACATCTGATCGGGCCGCCTTCTGTCGCGCCTTGCGCCCCGGCTTGCCGGGGCGCCTTCGTTTGCCTTCCTCCCGCTGGGAGCCCCCATGCCCGTACGCCTCGCCATCAACGGACTCGGCCGCATCGGCCGAAGCGCCCTGCGGATCGCCTCCGGCACGCCAGGCGTTCGGGTCGCGGCCGTCAACGACCTGGCGCCGGCGCCCGCCCTGGCGTATCTGCTGCGGTACGACTCGGTGCTCGGACGCTGGGATGTGCCGGTGGTGTCCCGGGAGGGCGCCCTGGCCGTGGGGGGCCGGGAGATCCCGTCCCTGTGCGAGCCCGACCCCGCGCGCCTGCCCTGGTCGAAGCTCGGGGTCGACGTGGTCCTGGAGTGCACGGGCGCCCACACCTCCCGGGAGGGGGCGAGCCTCCACCTGGACGCCGGGGCGGGCCGGGTCGTGGTTTCCGCGTCCTGCGACGACGCCGACGTCACCCTGGTGCGGGGGGTCAACGAGCACCACTACGACCCGGTCCGCCACCGGGTCGTGAGCAACGGCTCCTGCACCGGCAACGCCCTGGCGCCCGTGCTTCGGGTGCTGGATGCTGCGTTTGGCGTCTCCCACGGCTTCGTGACCACCATCCACCCGTACACGAGCGAGCAGAGCCTGCTGGACCGGGCCCATGCCGATCCCCGGCGGGGGCGGGCGGCGGCCCTGTCCCTCATCCCCACGGTCACCGGCGTGCCTCGGGCCATCGCCCACGTGCTGCCGGGGTTCGCAGGCCGCCTCGAGGGGACCTCCATCCGGGTTCCGACCCCCGACGTGTGCCTCCTGGACCTGACGGCGTCCCTGTCTCGCCCGGCCGGTGCAGCCGAGGTCAACGGGGCGCTTCGAGAGGCGTCCGAGGGTGACCTGCGGGGCGTGCTCGGGTACTCCGAAGAGCCCCTGGTCTCGGCCGACTACGTGGGCTGCCCCCTCTCGGCGGTGGTGGACGGCACCCAGACCTCCCGGGCCGGGCCCGACCTGGTGAAGGTCCTCCTCTGGTTCGACAACGAGTGGGGCTACGCCAACCGCCTGGTGGAACTGGCCGAGCACGTGGGCCGGGGGTAAGCTGCCGCTCGTCGCGTGCGCCGGCTCCGCAGCCCTGTTGCCGCAGCGCCTGGCTTCGTCTTCGTTCCCGGGAGGAGACCCATGGCCATCCGATCCGTCCAGCAGCTCCCCCTTGCCGGCCGACGCACCTTCGTGCGGGTGGACTTCAACGTCCCCCTGCGCGACGGCCTCATCCAGGACGACACCCGGATCCGGGCGGCCCTGCCCACCCTGCGCGCCGTCCTGGCCGCCGGAGGCTCCCTGGTGCTCGCCAGCCACCTGGGCCGCCCCAAGGCAGGCCCCGACCCGGCCTACAGCCTGGGCCCCGTGGCCCAACGCCTGGGGGAGCTCCTGGGCACCCCCGTGACCCTGGCTCCGGACGTGGCCGGCCCCGCGGTGGAGGCGCTGGCCTCGAAGCTCGCCCCCGGTCAGGTGCTCGCGCTCGAGAACGTGCGCTTCCTCCCGGGGGAGACCAAGAACGACCCGGGGCTTTCCCGCCAGCTCGCCTCCCTGGCCGACCTCTACGTGAACGACGCCTTCGGCAGCTGCCACCGCGCCCACGCCTCCACCGCCGGCATGGCGGCGCACTTCGGCCCCGGCCGCAAAGCGGCGGGCTTGCTCCTGCTGGCCGAGGTGGAGGCCTTCCGCCGGGTGCTCGACGCCCCGGAGCGGCCCTTCGTGGCGGTGCTGGGCGGCGCCAAGGTGAGCGACAAGATCGGCGTCGTGAGAAACCTCCTGAACAAGGTGGACCGCCTGGTGGTGGGCGGGGGCATGGCCTACACCTTCCTCGCGGCCCAGGGGATTCCCACCGGGGACTCCCTCGTGGAGGCGGACAAGGTAGACCTGGCCCGTGCGCTCCTGGGGGAGGCCCGCGCGCTCGGCAAGGAGCTCCTCCTGCCCCGGGACCACGTGCTCGGCCGGGAGCTCGCCGAGGGTACCGAGACCCGCACCACCGCGGGCCCCGAGGTGCCGGAGGGCTGGAAGGCCCTGGACATCGGTCCTTCCACCCGCGAGGCCTTTGCCCGCGCCCTGGCCGACGCCCGCACGGTGGTGTGGAACGGGCCCATGGGGGTCTTCGAGCTGCCGGCCTTCGCCGAGGGCACCTTTGCGGTGGCCCGGGCGCTCGCCTCCTGCCCCGGGTTCACGGTGGTGGGCGGCGGCGACAGCGTCTCCGCCGTGCAGCGCTCGGGGGTCGCCGACCGGATCGGCCACATCTCCACTGGGGGAGGCGCGTCCCTGGAGCTCCTGGAGGGCCAGACCCTCCCGGGCGTCGCGGCCCTGGAGGAGTAGTCCCATGCGCATCCCGCTCATCGCCGGCAACTGGAAGATGCACAAGACCGCGGCCGAGGCCGTCTCCCTCGCTCAAGGGGTGGCGGCCCGGGTGCGGGACCTCTCCGGGGTGGAGGCCGCCGTGGCTCCACCCTTTACGGCCCTCCACGCGGTGGGGCAGGCCCTGGCCGGGAGCAGCGTACGCCTGGCCGCCCAGAACGCCCACTGGGAACCCCAGGGAGCGTTTACCGGGGAGATCTCGCTCCCCATGCTGCGGGACCTGGGCGTGCGCTACGTGATCCTGGGCCACTCGGAGCGCCGCCAGCTCTTCGGAGAGACCGACGAGGCCGTGGGCCGCAAGGCCGCGGCAACCCTGGAAGCAGGCCTGACCCCCATCCTCTGCGTGGGAGAAACCCTGGAGGAGCGGGACGCGGGAGCCGCCGCCGCGGTGGTCGAGCGCCAGCTCACCGCCGCCCTCCGGCCCCTGGGCGCCGGCACCGGCCGCGCGCTGGTGATCGCCTACGAGCCGGTATGGGCCATCGGCACCGGCCGCACGGCGACCGCGGCCCAGGCCCAGGAGATGCACGGCCGGATCCGGTCCCTCCTGGCCGCCCTGCGGGGCGCGGGGGAGGCCGGAGAAACCCGCCTCCTCTACGGCGGCAGCGTCAAGCCCGACAACGCGGGAGAGCTCATGGCCCAGCCCGATGTGGACGGCGCCCTGGTGGGGGGAGCCAGCCTGGACGCCGAAACGTTTGCATCCATTGCGCGATTTCGTGTATAAGGGCACGCTTCGACAGCAAGGGAGCCCGCGCCATGTACGTACTGCTCGTCATCCTCCACGTCCTCGTATGCCTCGCCCTGATCGGCATCGTGCTGCTCCAGCAGGGCAAGGGGGCAGACATGGGCGCCGCCTTCGGCGGCTCGAGCCAGACGCTCTTCGGCAGCTCGGGTGCCACGACGTTTCTCGGGAAGCTCACGGCTGCGGCCGCCGCCGTTTTCATGCTCACGTCCTTGGGCTTGACGTATCGCGCGACCACCAGGTATAAGTCGACCGTAATGCCCGACCGGCCCGCGGCGTCCGCGCCCGCCGAGACGGCTCCGGCGACCTTGCCGAGCCTCCCCCCGAGCGACCCGCCCGCTCAGCCGCAGCCCGAGTGAGAGTCGATCCTGCCCAGGTGGTGGAAATGGTAGACACGCTATCTTGAGGGGGTAGTGGGGACACCCGTGCCGGTTCGAATCCGGCCCTGGGCACCAGATGAAACGACGAGAGCCGGCGAAAGCCGGCTCTCGTCGG
>JBFLZB010000005.1:46556-60640 GCA_040756475.1 Thermodesulfobacteriota bacterium | reverse complement strand
GGTAGGACTCCAGGAACCAGGCGTCGTCAAGGGGACCCGCGCCTGCGTCCACGGGCCGCGCGATCCCCGAACCGGAGGCGAGCTCCGCCAGGGAGACGGCGCGCCGCTCCGAGGTGGGCACGTCGATCACGGCACGAGCCGGACCGGCGAGGCCCGCCCCCACCAGGAAAACCGTACCCGCAACGACTGGCCATGTTCTGTGGTTCATGGTCGCCTCGAACCGCACATCGGCCGCCTGACGGCCGGGTCGCCTGGGAGAAGACCGTCTTCTACCACGCAAAGGCCCCGGCCGGAAACCGTCGGGGGTGGCGGACCGGCCCCGCGCCGCGGCTCCGGCGAACTCGTCATGCCCTCCCCCGCGGTCTCCCCGAGCGCCTTGGCCTCCGCCGGGAAACCCTTGCGTAGAGACTCGCACGGGCAGTGGACCGGTAGAGCCACAGGCGCAGGCGCAGCCATAGGGACCCCCGTGCCCTGGGTTCGAAGCGGTTGACGAGAAAGCCGATGCGCCCCGCGGGATTGGGCCCCCTGTCCAGGGTGTACACCCGCCGGATGCCCGCCCTCCTCGCGCAGTCCAGGGTCACCTCGTCGTACTCCCCCCAAGGAAGGCACAGCTCGTCCCGGGTCCCGCCCAGGCGCTTCTCCAGCTCCTGCCGCGCCCGATGGAGCTCTTCCAGGGTGCGCTCGATCCTGCGCTCCTCCCCTTCCCATCCTCCGCCCTCCGGACGGACCGTCTGAAACCCCCGAGCCTGGTCGGAGAGCTCCCCCGACACCGCGGCCGCCCCCCGCTCGGCGATGTAGGCCTCCCCCCCCCGGGCCGCGAGCCACTCCGCCAGGTGGTCCCGCAGGGCGGGATCGTCGTGGTAGAGCCGGTGCGCCAGGGCCGAGCCCCGGCGGTACCGGGGAATTCCCAGGCGCTCGTCTCCCCCGGTGCACTGGACCAGCGACCAGTGGCGTTTGCCGTGGGTGCCGAGGTGGAACCCCACGATCTCGTCCCCCACCCACCCCATGGCGTGGGAAAAGGAGTGGGACTGCACCGTCACGAGACCCGACGCCTCCAGGGCGGCGAGCTCCGACCAGCGCAGGAAGGCCGGATGAGCCCCTCCGGTGCGGGCCGCCTCCCCGTGAGCCCGGTTCCCCGTCACCGGAGAACCCGGCACCCCCCCCGCGGGCCGGGGTGGGCCTTCGCCGGCCCGGGACGCAATGGCGAACACCACAGCCCGCACGCCGTGCTCTCGCAGGAGGGGGAGACCGTGGGTCCAGAGGTCGGCAAAGCCGTCGTCGAAGGTTAGCAGAAAGCCTCGAGGCGCGGAGCCAAGCTGGACAGGGGCGAGACTTGGCAGCCCAGAGGAGGCCAGCGCGCGCAGGTGGGCCGAGAAGGACTCCGGCCCCACCCCTGCTCGGGGGCCCAGAGCGTGGTAGGCCAATACGGGGATGCTCACGCCCACGAACTCAGGTGCTCCGGCCGACGGGCGGAAGGGCTTGGAAGAACCCCGCCAGGGCGTCTGCGTTCTTCTCGTAGCTGAATCGGTCTTGCGCGTCCCGCCGGGCGGCCTGTCCCAAGGGTGCCAGGCTGCCCCGTCCGCCTTCCAGAAGCCCCTTCAGGACCCGGCCCCAGCCCTCGGATCCCTTGATCAGGCATCCGTTTTCCCCATCCCGGATCACCTCGGCGTTCATGCCCACGGCGTCGGCCACGGGGACGACCCCCGCCGCCATGTACTGGAGCACCTTGTAGCTGCACTTGCCGAGGTCGAAGGGGGAGGCGCCGTCCAGGGGCATGAGGCCAAGATCGAAGCCCGCGACCTGGGCTTCTTGGTGCTCCAGGCTCCAGGGGACGTTCTCCACCGCCAGGTCCGGGGCCGAGAACGCGCCGTCCGAGACGACTCGCAAGACGAAGTCGTGCCGGCGCCGGAGCGCGACGAGCTCCGGGACAATTTGCTCCAAGCTTGACAGGTTTCCCTTCCCGCCGATCCAGCCCAGCACCCAGGGCCCCGCCGCTGCACCGTAGTCTCGCAGGGGAACATCCGTGGGGACGGGAGACGGGTAGAGGAGGGTCGGCTTGCCGGCATCGCGTGCGGGCACGAGGGAGGCCAGGTATCGGTTCCCGCAGGTGACTGCCGCTGCCAGCCCCAACGCCCGCCGGAACTTCCGCTCCCGCACCGGGGACCGGTATGAACCCCGCTTGAGGTCCTTCCGAAAGCAGATGGCGTCGTCGAAGTCGAACACCAGGGGCACCGGGCACCGACGCCAAAGGAGGGCGTCGAGCCAGTTGGGCAGCTTCTTCTGGAGCCATACGGCGTCATACCCCCGAGCCCTCCCGAGCAGCGCCGCCAGGCCTGCGAACCCCTCGGGGTAGGGTACGGCCTCTGCCGCTATCCCTCGCTCTGCCAGGTGGGGCAACATGGCGGCGATCCGAATCCGCGAAGACGCCATGCGCCGGTCCTGGATCACGCACAGGAGCCTCACTCCGCCACCTCCCGGTAGAGGGCCTCGACCGCCGCCACGTGGCGCCCCTGTTCGTGGCGCTCGGCCGTCTCCCGGGCCGCCCTGTGCACGCCTTCCTGAGCCAGCAGGTCCTTCACCGCCGCCGCCAGCTCGCCTGCGGCCACGGGCAGGCCGAGCACGACCCCCGCCCCGCTTCCGGCAGCCACGTCGGCCGCGCCGTCGCCCGAGGTCGTCACCACCGGGGTGCCGCAGGCCAGGGCCTCCAGGCACACGTTGGCGAAGGGATCGTAGCGGGTGGGGTGCACCAGGGCGTCGGCCGCCCGGTAGAAAGGCGCCGGATCGCCTGCGGGGCCGAGGAAGTGGAGCCGCTCTCCGACCCCCAGCGCCGCGGCCTGCTCCCGGAAGGGCCGCGGATCGTCGCCGCCGGCCACGGCCAGGTGCGCGCCCGGCAGGTGGGGCAGCGCTGCCACTGCCTCGCCGAGACCCTTGAGGGCGAAGTTCGTGGCCACGAGGAGAAGGATCCTCGATTCCGCCGAGAGGCCGAGCCGCGTTTCCAGCGCCCGGCGGTCCGCCTCCCGCCCCTCCGGCCGAAAGTGTTCCACGTCCACGCCGTTGGGAATCACCCGCAGTCGCCCCTCCACCCCGGGGTAGAACCGGGCGATCTCCCCGGCGACCCAGCGGGAGGGGGCGACCACGGCCCGGAGCACCGGGGAGGAGAAGAGCCGATCTTCGATGGCGAGCACGGTCCGATCGTAGAAGGTGGGTCTGGGGCTGCCCTTCCGCTCCAGGTAGGCCCGGTGGACCCCGCCCCCGGCCCGGTGCACGGTCTGGAAGGTGGTCTTGCCGAACCCCTGCACCACGTCGAAGCGGTGCCGCCCCACCCGCCGCCCGGCCGCTTCCCCGAAGGTCCAGGTCTTCAGCGCGCGGCCCAGGGGCAGGGCCGGCACCGGGTGCCAGCGCACTGCGCCGGGCAGATCCTCGGCACGCCGGGCGAACAGGTGCACCTCGTGCCCCCGGGCCGCCAGGCCCCGGGCCAGGTTCCACGCATAGCGCTCCGCGCCCCCCGAGCGGTCGAACTTGGGCTGGACCAGGGCAAGCTTCACGGGTCCCTCCACCCCAGGACGCTTCGGGTCCAGCTCTCGAGCTCCCGAAAGACGCGGTCGGGGGTCAGCCCCGTGAGGCACGCAAGCTCCTTGGGGCAGGTCTTGAACCGGCAGGGCTGGCACTCGAGGCCCAGGGCGAAGTGGGTGTGCTCCGGAGCAGGATGGGTCCAACCCTTGTTGGTGGCCCCCATGATCGTGAAGCTCGGCACCCCTACCCCCACCGCCACGTGACGGGGTGCGGAGCAGTTGCCCAGGTGCAGGTCGGCGGCCGAGACCAGCGCGGCCATCTCCCGCAGGGTCGTGGGCGGCGACTTGACCGCCCGGCCCCCCGAAACCGCCACGACCTCGTCGGCCACCGCCTCCTCGCCGGGTCCCCGAAGCACCAGGGGCACGGCGCCCAGGTGCTCCTGGATCATCCGGCACAGCGCCCCGTAATGGGGCGCCGGCCACTGCCGCATGGGGCGGCGGTGGCTCGGGTCCACCGTGACCAGCCGCCGCAACCGCCCCCCCAGCCACTCGTGCCTGCGCGCCTGGGCCCACTGCTTCTCGGCGGGGCTCAGGAAAACCTCCGGCCGGTCCCAGGCGCTCTCGATGCCCAGGGGGCGCAGGAGCGCCTTCTTGTGCTCCACCGCCCACCCGCTCGGCCGCACCCGGTGGGTGTAGAGAATCCCCCTGCCCTTCACCGGAAAGGAAACCCGAACCCGCGTGCCCGAGAGAAAAGCGAGCAGGGCAGACCGGGGGTTTGCCATGAAGTCGAGCACTGCATCGAACCGTTCTCGCCGAAGCTCCCGGGCCACGCGAAGGGTCTCGCGCCAGCCGCCCTTGCGGTCGCTCACGATCACGCGGTCGATGTGGGGATTCCCCTCCAGGAGGAGGTGGCTGGGCGCCTCGGTGAGGAAGACCACCCGGCAGCCCGGCCGCTCCTCCTTGAGGATGTGGGGAATGGGCGTCGTGAGCACCACGTCGCCGATCTGGCGAAGCTGGATCACCAGGAAGCGCTCACCCACGACCCAACCCTCCCGCGCCCGCCGGGGACCGTTCTCTCTGCTCCCGCTCCGGGAGTCGCGCGATCGAAAGCAGGGACTGCACCTCGCCGGCGACCCGGTCGGGCGCAATCTCGTGGACCGCCTCCCCCGGCACCCCGACCAGGGACCAGTGGGGGGCTCCAGCGGGCGCCACGCATCGTAGTGGAACTCCCGGCACAAGGCCACACAAGGCGTTCGCACCGATGCGAGGGCGAGGTGCAGGACACCGGTGCACGGGGAGACCAGAACACCCATCTTCGCCAAGAGGTCCCGAAGCCCCTCGCAGAGCAGGATCGGGGGCCCCCGTCCTGCCTCCGAAAGCCCGCCCCCGGGCGAGAGCCGAGAGCACGGTGTCCGCGACCCGGCCCACCCGCTTCTCCGCACGCCGCATCCCTTCGCTAGCACGTGCCACGGCTTCCCCTCTCTCCCGGTCCCGGGCCCCCCGATTCCTCCAGGGCCCGGACGGCGGCGTCCCGGACACTGCCCACCGGGATCTCCGCCAGGCAGCGGTGGTGCCCCTCGGGGCAGCGCTCCCCGCCGTGCAGGCTGCACGGCCTGCACGGCAGGGCCTGCTCGAGCACCACGTCCCGGGGGCCGAGGGGGTAGAAGCCGAAGCCCCGCACCGTGGGCCCGAAGAGGGCCACCGCGGGGGTGCCGACGGCGTTGGCCAGGTGCAGGGGCGCCGAGTCGTTGCTGACGAGGACCCGGGCCTCTTCCAGAACCGCCGCGGTTTCGAGCACCGAGGTCTTCCCGGCCAGGTCTGCTCCCCGCTCGGCACCCAGTATCGCGGCGCAGAGCTCCCGGTCCCCGGCCCCCCCCACGAGCACGGGAAAGAACCTTGGCGCCGGCCCCGAGAGCTCGCGGAGCAGCCCCTGCCAGTGCTCCCGGGGCCAGGCCTTGGTGGGCCAGCGGGCCGAAGGAGCCAGGGCGACCACGAGCTCTTCCGGCCGGCGGCCCGCCTCGGAGAGCAGGGATCGGGCGCGGGTGCGCTCGGCGACCCCCGGATACAGCCGGGGGAGCCTGCGAATCGGGGGCACCCCCAGGGGTGCCATTGCCTCCAGGTACCGGTCGACCACGTGGACCTTGCCCAGCAGTCCGGGTCTTCCCAGTGCGACCGCCACCCTTCTCCTCAGGCTTCCCTTCGCGTAGCGGGTCCAGCGGGGGCTCGGAACCAGGAACCGCAGCAGGCGGGTGCGCAGGTTTCCGTGGAGGTCGACCACCCCGTCGTAGCGCTCGGAGCGCAGGTGCCGCGCCAGGGCCGCGAGACCCTGGGCGGGGTCCCACTCCACCACCCTGGCCACCCCCGGGTTCTCCTGGAACACGCCGCGAAAAGCGGGCTTGGTGAGGACGTGCACCTCGGCATCGGGGCGATCCGCCCGCAGGGCCTCCACCGCCGCCGTGGCGAGCACCACATCGCCCAGCGACGAGAATCGAATCAGGAGAATCTTCACCTTTCCAGCTCCCGGTACACAGCCAGGTTACCCTCGACCACGGCATCCACTCCGAGCCGCTCCCGCCTCCCTTGGCCGAGCGGATTTCCATCTGTTGCACGGGTGACGGCGCGCCACGAAGTCCACCCACTACGTCGGGGCGAAACGGCGCCTCGTCCCTCTCGGAGGGATGCCAGCGCCGACACCGCAGGGGCAAGGTCAGCGGCCTCCCAGCAGGGCCGCGGCGGCGTCCGCCACCGCCGACGCCGGGATCTGCTCGACACAGCGCGCGCTGGGGTAGCGGCGGCACACGTTGTCCACGCACGGCGCACAGGGCAGGCCCGTCGCGCGCACGACGCGCAGCCGACTGCGCTCGAAGGGCGCCGTGTTGGCCTCGTCGCCGGCACCGAACAGCACCACTACCGGCGTGCCGAGCGCGCTGCCCAGGTGTGCGAGGCCGGAGTCCACCGACACCACCAGTTCGGCATCCGCAGCCACGCGGGCCAGGGCCTGGAGGTCCGTGCGCCCGGCGAGGTCGATGACCCGCCCGGGGCGCCGCAGGTTGGCGGCCAGCTCGGCCGAGCGGGCGGCATCCTTGGCGGCTCCGGTGAGCACGAGGCCAGCGCCCAGACGATCCACGAGGAGCTGGCCGATCTGCACCCCAAGTTCGACGGGCAGGCGTCGGGATGGCGCCTCCGAATGAATATGGAAGACCACACGCGGCTCGGCCTCGGGCCAGGGCAGCCCGGCACGCACCTCGGCGGCCGGCGGCCGGAGGCGAACGCGCGGCGGGACGTCGTCGGCGCCCGGGACCAAGCCACAGTACTCTTCCACCCGGTGCAGCCCGCGGGGCTTGACCGGGGCGCGGGTCAGAAGCAACGAGCGCAGCTCTTTGCGGTAGCCCGTGCGCCGGGGGACGCCCACCAACAGCCCGAACAGGGCCGTGGAAAAGGAGTCGGGCAGGCACAGGTAGTGGTCGAAGGGCCCCTGGCGCGCCAGCCGGCGGGCGAAGTGGACCAGCCCGGCCAGCCGTCGGGCCGCGGGGGGCAGCGGGTGAACCCGGTGCAGGCCGGGGATGAGGCGGGCCAGGTCGGCCAGGTGCGCAGGGGCCACGGCCTCCACCCGGGTGCCGGGGAAGCGCCGCCCGAGGCACTCCACCGCCGCCGAGCTCATGACCAGGTCGCCCAGCCAGTTGGGCAGGCGCACCAGCCAGGTGGAAGGCGCGGCCGCGGTCATGCCGGCACGGAACCCCCGGGCAACCCGCCCCGGGCTTCCGCTCACGCCAGGAGCTCCCGATACACCGCCAGGTTGCCCTGCACCATGGCGCCGACACCAAAGCGGTTGCGCACGCGCTCCTGCCCGGCCGAGGCCAGGCGCGCGGCGAGTGCACCGTCCTCCAGGAGCCGCAAGACGGCCTCGGCCAGGGCCGCGGGGTCCCGCGGCGGCACCAGAAGCCCGTGAACCCCGTCCTGGATGATCTCGGGGATGCCGCCGGTCCGTGTGGCCACCACCGGTTTGCCGGCCAGAAGTGCATCCATGACGATGGTCCCCAGGCCCTCCAGGTGGGACGACATGACGAACAGATCGAGGGCCTCCATGATCGCATCCACGTCGTCGCGAAACCCGGTGAACACCAGGTGCCGCCCAAGGCCCAGGCGCCGCGCCTGCTCCTTGAGGGGCGCTTCGAGCTCGCCCTGGCCGACGATCACGCAACGCACTCGTGGAACGCGCTCCAGCACCCGTTGGAGGGCATCGACGAGGTAGGTCTGGCCCTTGTGGTCCGCCAAATGGGCGATGTTGCCTACCAGCGGCTGGTCGGGAGCCACGCCCAACTCGCGCCGAAACGCCGCAGCCGCCCCGGCATCCGCCGGGCGCGGCAGCACCCCGCTGGGCACCACCCGCAGGCGCTCTTCGGGTATCCCGAAGTCGCGCAGGATGTCGGCGATGGCCTGGCTGATGGCGATCCAGCGCGCCACCCCGCCGTACTTCCAGCGGTTGACCGGGTGGCGCGGGGGGACGAAGTCCACGCGCCGGGTGGCCACCAGGTTGCGCGCGCCGGCCAGCCGGCAGGCCAGCAGGGCGAGCATCTGGGCGTGGGAGCTGTGGGCGTGCACCAGGGAAGGCCGCAGTCGGCGGATGCGCCGCGCCAGAGCCCAGGCCGAGAGCACATCCCACTCGCCGCGCAGGGGAGCTCCGGCGGCGGGCAGGCCCTGGGCAGCACAGCGGCGCAGCAGCTCGCCACCAGCCGAGCACACCAGGCGGCTGTCCACGCCCCGCTCCAGCAATCCCCGGTGCAGGTAGAACACCTGTTGCTGCCCCCCGCGCCAGGTACGGCCGGTGTCGATGTGGAGCACCGCCCCGGGCACCTCGCCTCCCGCGGCTGGGGGGCCGCTCACCGCGCACCCTCGTCGTGCCACGGACGGCGGGGACCCACGCGCTCGGCTTCCCACAGCTTGGCAAACTTCAGGAACACATAGACCGCGGAAAGAGCGGACACAAGGAAGCCTGCCGCGCCGTCCCGGAACCCCTGGCGCAGCACATACTTCTTGAAGAACTCCAGGGGCGGGCGCAGGAGCAGCGCCGCCCAGGAAAAACGCCGTCCGCGCGCGGCGTGCTCCCGCGCCAGAACGCTGGTGAAGGAATTGATGGTGGCCAGATGATCGCTCAGATCGTCATAGGTGTAGTGCACGATCTCGCCGCGCAACCGGCCGCTGGTGCCGCGCAGTTCCACCGCGTCGTGGGGATTGACCCCGCCCCAGCGCCCCGCCTGGCGCCGGAACAGGCGCACGCGGTACTCCGGGTACCAGCCCGAGTGGTCGATCCAGCGCCCCAGGTAGTGGACGTGGCGCGTGATCCAATAACCGTCGTGCTGCGGTCCGCGAGCCAGGAGCACCTGAATCTCGGCGGCCAGCTCCGGCGTCACCCGTTCATCGGCATCCAGGCACAGCACCCATTCGCCGTGCGCCAGGTCCAGGCCTCGGTTCTTTTGGGCCACGTGTCCCGGCCAGTCGGTCTCGACCACCAGGTCGGCGATCTCGCGGCAGATCTCCAGGGTGCCGTCGGTACTGCCGGAATCGAGCACCACGACTTCGTCGCAGAAGCGCACGCTCTCCAGGCAGCCTCGGATCTTCTCTGCCTCGTCCTTGCAGATGACGGTGGCCGACAGACGCGGCCTCCCGTCACCCGAAGCGCTTGGCGGTTGGCGGTTGCCGGTTGGTAGCCGTCCCCCGCTCGACGTCTCACCTTTCACTTCCGCCGCCTCACGTCACCCGTCTCCCTCTTCCCACGCCGTCGCCTCTTCGATGAGCATCACGGGAATGTCGTCTTCGATCCGGTAGCGCAGCCGGCAGGCGCGGCACAGGAGCGCCGCCTCCGCTTCCCGGTATTCCAGTTCCCCCTTGCACTGGGGGCATACGAGAATTTCGAGCAGGTCGGGGGGGAGCGCCATGGGGAACCTCCGAGGAACAGGGGGGACCGGGGACAGGGATCGGGGGTCGGGAGGAGGCAGGGACCGAGGCACGACCCCGGTCCGGGGCCCTACCCGCTCCGCAGCAGCAGATACAGGGTGGCCGCGTAGAGACCGAGCCACGCACGCCACTCCCGATGGACGTTCCACATGCGGCGGGGATCGTAGGCCGCAGGGGGTGGGGGCCAGGCCTTCAAGTTTGGTAGAAATCTTGGCACTTCTTTGCAATACTCGAAAAACGCATCTCCGTACCTTTCCACGAGGCGCTTCTCCTCCTTGCGCACCAAGGCGTGGTACACGGGCACGAAGAGGAGAAGAAACAGCCCCACGAGCCACAGCCTTCCGCCCATCACCGCCACCCCGAGACCCATCAGGAAGTTCCCCACGTAGAGCGGGTTGCGGGTCAGACGGTACGGGCCGCCGGTGGTCAGCTCCTCGTTCTTGACGATGGTTCCGGACGCCCAGGCCCGCAGCGCCGCCCCCGCCAGCGCGAGCCAGCATCCCCAGAACACGCTGGCCGTGCCGGGCGAGGCGAAGAGCAGAAACGCCGCTCCCGCCCCAAATCCCCACTGTACCCGCCGCCGCACCACGTTGCGGAAGAACCACGTGGTTTCGTCCACCCTGCCGATGTCGTTCACCGCTTCGACTCCCCTTTCGCACTTCGCGACAAGTTCGAACCCCTATTCCCATTTGGCAGTGCCAGGATCTCCTCCACCGCGCCCGCCAGGTCGTCCGCCACCACGTCGGGCTTGCTGTCCCGGACCGCCAGCTCCGCCTGCGTTCGCACGCCGTACCCGGTCCGGACCAGGGCGCCCCGGCACCCGGATCGCCGGGCCAACTCCACGTCGGCGGGCTTGTCCCCCACCACCCAGGAAGCCTCCAGGTCGATTCCCCACTCCCCGGCGGCACGCCGCACGAGACCGTCCCGGGGCTTGCGGCAGGGGCACTCCCCGGTGGTGTCGGGGTGGTGCGGGCACACGTAGAATCCTTCGAGGGAAGCCCCTTCCGCCCGGAGCCGCCGAACAAGCTCCCCGTGCGTCCTCTCCACGAAGGCCTCGTCGAAGTACCCGCGGGCCACCCCGGACTGGTTGGTCACCACGAGCCGAAGGTACCCGGCCTCGCCCAAGCGGCGAAGCGCCGCCGCCACCCCCGGCAGGACCTCCAGGTCCTCCAGGCGGGAGAGGTAGCCCACCTCCCGGATGAGGGTCCCGTCCCGGTCCAGGAAGACCGCCCGCCTCACAGCGCGCGCCTCACGGGGCCAGCCCCCCCGGCAGGCGCCAGCGCCGGTGCACCCAGAACCACTGCTCCGGACGCCGCCGCACCGCACCCTCGATGGCCGCGTCGAAAGCCTCGGTGTACTCCCGGACCCGCTCCTCCCGGCTCCCCTCCACCGGCGACGCGAGCGCCGGGTACAGGCGGATCACGTGCCGTTCCCCCACCCGCTCGCCGAAGCCGGGGACCACGGGGGCTCCGCTCTTCAGGGCCAGGAGCGCCAGCCCCTGGTTGGTGGCCACGGGCTGGCCGAAGAACCGGCTCACGACGGCCTCGCGGCTGGAGGCGCGCTGGTCCATGAGAAAGGCCACCACCGCACCCTCCTTGAGCGCCCGGAGCACGGGCCGGACCGCGTGCCGGTGGTGGATGAGCGTGCCTCCGAAGGATTCCCGCAGGCGCGTCACCCGGCCGTCGATCAAGGGGTTGGCCTGCCGGCGTCCCACGGCGCAGAAGCGGTAGCCCCGTGCCGCGAGGCAGAGCCCCGCGAGCTCCCAGTTCCCCAGGTGGGCCGTCAGCGTCAGGGCACCCCGGCCGCCGGCGAGGGCTTCGTCCAGATGCTCGAGCCCCTCGAAACGGCAGCGCGCCAGGAGCTCCGCCCTCCCGGTGCGGGCCAGCCCCAGGGACTCCACGGCGGTGGTGCCCAGGTGCTCGAAGTTGCGCCGCACCAGGGCGGCAACCTCCCCCTCTGTCCACTGCGGAAAGGCGCGACGCACGTTCTCCCGGGCCACGCGCCGGTGCCGGGCGTCCAGCGCGTGCCACGCCCGCCCCAGCCAGGCGCCGGCTCGGCATCGCCCCTCCCAGGAGAGTCGGGCGGCCGCTCCCTCCAGCAAGCGAAAGGCCCCGTACTGCCCCCGGTGGGCCTGCGTCGGCCGCACCCTCACACCTTCACGGCGGGGTCGAAGAGGCGCCGGTACTCGTCGAGGCAGCTCCGGTCGGTCATCGCCGCGATCCGGTCGCACACCGCCCGGTGGAGCCCCTCCTTCTCCGCGCGTGCCCGGGACTCCCGGTCCAGGAGTCCCGGGTTGGCCAGGTAGGCCCCAAAAAGCTCCCCCAGGAAGCGCTCGGCCTTGAACCCCATCGCTTCCACCTTGGGATGGCGGTAGAGGCGCGCGGCGAGGAACTCCTTGAGCTCGCGGTTTCGGGCCTCCATCTGCGCCGAACGCACAGCCAGCCGCCGCCCGGCCCCGCGCACATCGTCCAGGGTCTTCGCGCCCGCGTCCTCCAGGGCCTGTTTCGTGGCCTCGGCCAGGTCGCCCATCATCCACCCGATCAGATGGCTGATGGCCTGGTACACGGCCCGCCGTCCGCCCAGCCCGGGATACTTGGCCTGGACCCGGTCCCAGGTCTCCCGCCAGAGGCGCACCTCCATCAGCTCGTCGAGGGAGATGAAGCCGGCCTCCAGGCCGTCGTCGATGTCGTGGTTGTTGTAGGCGATCTCGTCGGCCAGGTCGATGAGCTGCGCCTCCAGGGTGGGCTGGGCCCCCAGCTCGTACCCCTCGAGCCCTTCGGTCCTCGGGGCGTCCCAGCTCGACGAGTGCTTGACGATGCCTTCGCGCACCTCCCAGGTGAGGTTGAGCCCCGGGAAGTCCGGGTACCGCTCCTCCAGAAGCGTGACGACCCGAAGCCCCTGGAGGTTGTGCTCGAACCCCCCGTGCTCCGCCATGAGCCGGTCGAGCACGTCCTCTCCCGTGTGACCGAAGGGCGTGTGCCCCAGATCGTGGGCCAGGGCCAGGGCCTCGGCCAGCTCCTCGTTGAGGCCGAGCCGGCGGGCGAGCCCCCGGGCGATCTGGGCCACCTCGAGGCTATGGGTGAGGCGGGTGCGGTAGTAGTCGCCCTCGTGGTTGACGAACACCTGGGTCTTGTACTCCAGGCGCCGGAAGGCGGCGCTGTGGATCACCCGATCCCGGTCCCGTTCGAAGGCCGGACGCCCGTCCTTGGCGGGCTCCGGGTGCTCCCTGCCTCGGGTGCGGGTGCTTTTCGCCGCGTAGGGGGCGAGATCGGTGCGCTCGCCCCGGGTGCCCTCTTCCATGCCGGATCATCCCCTGTCCCTGCCTCGCCGGGCCCGCGCCGCGGATAAGCCAAACAGGCTAGCAGAGCCGCGGGAGAAGGGGCAACGCCCAAACCGGCATCCCTCGCGCGGGGGCTCGAGCCGACCGTGACCGAGCTAAGGCGCGCTCTCGCCGAAGACCCTGGCGAGGAGGCGATCCAGGGGCATCCGCTCCTCGAAGTCCGCCTTCGCGGCCTGGAAGTCGTAGGGAGCCCCCCGCTCCCCGAGCTCACCGGCGAGATCCCGGACCTGTTCGGCTTCCAGGCGCAGGAGCTCGCCCCATGGCGCCTGGGCAAGCCACACGGGGGCGAGATCTTCGTCCAGAAAGGCCACGCGCAGCCGCTCTTGGCCCCCGAGCCGCTCCAGGAGCCCCAGATCGCCTTCGTCCGAGAGATCGAAGTAGGCCTCGCCGGCAAGCTCCCCCACCCCGCTCGCGAAGCACCGCAGCACCAGACATGCCACCGGTCCGTCCGGCGTTCGCCCCTGGGCCCAGCCCACCTCCACCAGCGCCTCGGCCTTTCGCAGGTCCGCCAGGAGATCGCCGGTGGCCTTGACCACGAGCGCCGCCTCGGGCCCGCTTCCGAGATCGAGCTCCAGGCACACGACGGCGAAGTCCCTCTCCCGGAGAAACCCTTTGACCTCTTCGCCCACCTTCACGGCGCCCACAACCTCCTCGGCACGGCCGCACGCCCCTCGGCGTCGCGGAAGAACCTCGTCAACACCTGCGTGAACTCTACCGGCCTCCCCACGCACAGCATGTGGTCGGCGCCCGGCAGGAGCGCCAGTTCGGCGCCGGGCACCGCCTGGGCCAGCCTTCGCTGGTGGGAGGGGGGTGCGAGCCAGTCCCGGCCTCCGCCCACGACGAGGACCGGGACGGTCAGGCGCGCAACCTCGGCCCTCAAGTCCAACCCGGCCAGCGCCCGATACAGGGAGAGCATGGTGGGCCGGTGGGCGCGCCGCACCATGGCTGCCACCGCGGCCCTGCCCGCCGGGTCACGGCTGTAGCGCCCATATCCCCACTGCACCGACCGGGCGAAGACCTCCATGGCCAGACGCGGCGCCAGCAGGCCCCAGACCTGGGCCACGGCGCCCCGTGCCCCCCTGCCCCAGCAGGGGGAGGAACAGCAGACCGCGAGGCTGCGCACCCGCTGGGGGTGGCGCAAGGCCAGGAGGAGGGCCAGCGTGCCGCCCATGGAGTAGCCGGCCACATGGGCCGCCCCCGTGCCCCGCTCGCGCAGCCGTGCGGCGAGCCAGTCGGCATAGTCCTCGGGGGTGCGCCGCGCCGGGTCCAGGGGGGGC
>JBFLZB010000005.1:0-46546 GCA_040756475.1 Thermodesulfobacteriota bacterium | reverse complement strand
CGTCGCCGAAGCCCGGGAGGTCCGGAGCCCAGACGGGGCCCAGCTCTTGCAAGGCCGGCGCCTGGAGGGTCCACATCCGATGGTCGACCCCCATCCCATGGAC
Organism: Thermodesulfobacteriota bacterium; assembly: GCA_040756475.1. Taxonomy (NCBI): domain Bacteria; kingdom Pseudomonadati; phylum Thermodesulfobacteriota; species Thermodesulfobacteriota bacterium. Next base: position 46,443 of record JBFLZB010000005.1, on the reverse strand, counting down.
GAGAACGATTGCCGCCGAGGATGCCTTGAAACCATTGTGGATTGCCGCTGTGCTGCTCGCCATGGGCCTCGCGTCCGCCGCCCCCGCCGCCGGCACGGGTGCGCCAACTCCCGCAACGGGCGCGGTCCGGGTGGGAGATATGGCTCCCGACTTCGCCCTCGAGTTTCTCGACGGCCGCACCCTGCGTCTGTCGGAGCACCTGGGGAGCAAGCCGGTTCTGCTCGTCTTCTGGAGCTACTTCTGCTTCCCGTGCCAGAGGGAGCTTCCCGAGCTCGCCGAGCTCGAACGCGAGCTGGGACCCCTGGAGTTGACGGTCCTGGGGATCTCGCTGGACGGCCCCCAGTTCGACGAGAAGATCCGGCCCTTCCTCGCGGCGAAGGCTATCACATTCCCCAACGCCTACGACAGGGAGACCGAGACCTACTTCGAGGTGGCCGAACGCTACGGCGTGGTGGGGACGCCCACCACCTTCGTCCTCGACCCCCAGGGGCGGATCCGCTTCATCCACCTGGGGCGCCTGGAGGCGTCGGTCGCCGCGGGGATCGTGCGGGGCGTGCGGGATCCGAGCTTCTGCGCCGAAATCCTCAAGCCCGAGCGGGCTCCCTGAGGCGCCAAAGGTCTCTCCCGATCCCACTGCCCCAGGAGGCCGCCCGCCCGCGTTTCACGCCCGGGACCCGGGCTGCGGGGCGTCTTGACACCTCCCGGGCTGCTGCATTACGGTCCCGCCGATGGCCCGCATCGACACCCTCCTTCAAGCGCTGGTGGAACTGGGCGGTTCCGACCTCCACGTGAGCGCCGGGGCCCCGCCGATGTTCCGGGTCAACGGCACCCTCCAGCGCGCCCGGCACCCGGACCTCTCCGCCGATGAAGCCGAGGACCTGATTCTGGAAATCCTGCCGGAGGAGGACCTGGAGCGCCTCGAATCCCACCGGGATCTCGACTTCGGTTACGGGGTGGAGGGTCTGGCGCGGTTCCGGGGCAACGCCTACCGCCACCGCAAGGGCCTGGGGGCCACCTTTCGATGGATCCCCGCCTCCCCGCCGTCCTTGGACTCCCTGGGCCTCCCGGCCGTGGTGGGAAGGCTCGCCCTGGACAAGAGAGGGCTCGTGGTGGTCACCGGGCCCACGGGCAGCGGCAAGACCACGACGCTGGCGGCCATGCTCCACGCCCGCAACCTCCAGCGCGCGGACCACGTCATCACCCTGGAGGACCCCCTGGAGTTCCTCCACGAGGACGTGAAGTGCCTGATCCACCAGCGGGAGATGGGCCGCCACGCCCAGTCCTTCTCCAGCGGGCTCAAGGCGGCCCTGCGGGAGGACCCGGACGTGCTCCTGGTGGGCGAGATGCGCGACCTGGCCACCATCGGCCTGGCGCTCACGGCCGCGGAAACCGGCCTCCTGGTGCTCGCGACCCTCCACACCCAGAGCGCCGCCAAGACGGTGGACCGGATCGTGGACGCCTTTCCCGCGGACCAGCAACCCCAGGCCCGGGCCATGCTCGCCGAGAGCCTGCGCGGCGTCATCGCCCAGGTGCTCCTGCGGCGGGCCGACGGTCGCGGGCGGGTGGCCGGGATCGAGATCCTGCTGAACAACACCGCGGTCTCCCACCTCATCCGCGAGGCCAAGACCTTCCAGATCCCGTCCCTCATCCAGACCGGGCGCAAGGAGGGGATGCAACTCCTGGATCAGCACCTCCTGGAGCTGGTAAACACCCAGGCGGTGGCCCCGGAGGAGGCCCTGCGGTACGCCCACAACAAGCAGGTCTTCGAGCGGCTGTGCAAACCCGCGTGAAACCCTTGCGCAGACCCCGGGAGCGCCTGAGCGAGATCCTGCTGCGCTCGGGGGCGGTGGACGCGACGGCCCTGGACCGGGCACTGGACCGGCAGAGGGTCCAGCCGGGCCGCCTGGGCACCCAGCTCCTGAGCCTCGGGCTCGTCACGGAAGACACTCTGGCCCAGGCCCTGGGGCTCCTGCACCGGGTACCCCCTTTTCTGCCGTCCCGCATGCCGGTGGAGCCCCGGGCACTGGCCCGTGTCCCCCTGGAGCTCGCCCGCCGCCTGCGCGTGCTCCCGATCGGCTGGGACCCGGAGCGAGGCGTTCTGGATCTCGCCGCCGCCGACCCCGACAACGTGTCGGCCGTGGACGAGGCGCGGTTTGCCTCGGGGGCCCGCAAGGTCAACGTGCTGGCTGCTCCGGAGGCGGCCATCGCCCGCCTCATCGCCCGCCACTACGAAGGGGTCTTGGAGGAGCCTGCCTTTGCTCCGGAGATCGCCGCCCTCTCTTCCAAGGACGAGCAGGGGCCGCCCGGCCCACCCCGGGAGCGCGGGAGCGACCCGGGCCGGCACGGCGGCAAGGCAAGGGTGCTGGTGGCCGACCCGGAGCCCCGCCGGCGGCGCGCCATGGCGGCGCTCTTCGAGGCGGCGGGGTACGACGTGCGCAGGGCCGGCTCCGCCGCGGAGGCCCGGGATCTGCTCCGGTCCGGCGAGTGGGCGGCGGCCTGGGTGCAGGAGGAGTGGGCCCCCCACGTAACCCACCCCCGCGTGCGCAGCTTCGACGATCCTGCGGCGGCCCTGGAGGAGCACGCAGCCGCTGCGGGGCTCGCGGCCGAGGCCCAGGCCCTGGCCGAGGAGGCCTCTCGATTGGCGCTCGGGGACGGATTCCCCCGGGCCCGCCAGGCGGCGGCCCTGGTGCGGTTCCTGGCCGGCCGCCGGGGACTGGGGGCGGGGGCCCTGGACCGCCTGGAGCTCGCCGCCTGGCGCGCGGCGCTCGCCGGCTGGTCGCTCCCCTCCCGAAGCCGCCCCCTTTCGGGGGAAGAGGTGCTCCGGGCGGTGGCGTGTTACGAAGGGGCGCTCGGCACCGGTGCCACGCCCGCCGGGGCGGCCGACGCGGTGCGGGCCGACCCATGCCTGGACCCCGACGCCGTGACCGGACTTCTGCGGTGGGCCGACGGCGCCCACCTGCTGGAACAGGCGGGATCGTTCTCGGTGCTCGCCCTGTTTCCCGAGGCGGCCTTCCCCGAGGCCCTGCTCAGCCGCCTCGGCCAGGGGGGTTGGAAGGTGGAGCGCGCCGAGGCACCCCCCCCAGAGGGGCGATGGGATGCGGTGCTGGCGGCGGTGGGTCCGGGACTCTCCCTCCTGGAGGCCCTGGGAAGAGCGTCGCCCGAGGGGCGGCCCCCCGTGTTCCTCCTCTCTCCCACCGACTCGGGACCCGACACCATGTACGCCCTGCGCCTGGGCGCGGAAGACGTGTTCACCGCCGACACCCACCCCGAGGTGGTGGCGGCCAAGCTGGAGCGGGCTGCGGGTCGGGGGCGGCCGGACCGGGGCGTGGTGAGCGGCAACCTGCGCGACATGGGATTCGCCGACATCGTCCAGATCCTGGCCAACGGGCTCAAGACCGCAGTGCTGCGCCTGGAGGGCCCGGAGGGCGCCGCCGAGGTGGCGCTGCGCGACGGCGCCATCGTGGACGCACGCACCGGGCCCCTGGAGGGGGAAGACGCCCTCTATGCCATCATGGGCTGGGCCGACGGGGCGTTCCGGATCGAGCCCGACGCCCGAGCCCGCGCCCAGACGATCCAGGGCAACACCGAGGGGCTCCTCATGGAGGGCTTTCGGCGCCTGGACGAGCGCCACCGCAGAGGATCAGGCACCGTCCCAGAGCTCTGAGAAGGCGACCGCGCCTTCCGCCGCAGCCGCGGCAAGCTGGGTCCGCAGGGCGGCCTGCGCGCCCTCCCACAGGCGTTCGGCGGCGTCTTCGCCCCCCCCTTGGGCGCACAGGGCTTCCCGCTCCGCGGCCCCCACGGGCAGGACCTCGAAGAAGGCGCGACTCCCCGTCGTCCCCCTCCCACCGCACCCCTCGCAGCCGCTCCCCTCCTCCCAGACCTGCTCCGGAAGGGGCCTCTCCCCGACCAACCGCTCCCACTCGCCGCGGTCGGGCCGGCAGGCCACCCGGCACCGGGGACACAGGCGCGGGACGAGACGCTGGTGCACCAGGAGCCGAAGGGCGGAAAGCGGGGCGTCGGGCGCCCGCGCCGCGAGCTCGCGCAGACCCCCGCCCGGGACGACCCCCGGGGTTGCCGCCAGCACCCACCGCTTGCGCAGGGCCAGGGACAGGAGGGGGGGCAGCAGCGACGGGACCGCCCGGTCCACCACCACGCGGTCGAAGTCCAGGTGCTTGAGCTCCCGCAGCACCTCGGCCGTGCCGTCTGCCCCCAGGTGTGCGGCGTCGAGCTGGAGGAACTCGGCAGAGAGGTAGCCCACCTCCTCTTCCAGGGTCACGGTCCTCCCCGTGCCCGGAATCTCCCGCAGGAGCGCAAACAGCGTGCTCGCGAGCCCCTCCTCCCCCGCCGAGGTCACCCACAGGAGACCGGGCCTCCCGATCGCCTCCCGCACGGCCCCCACCTGCGCTTCGGTGAACCCCAGCTCGACCAGGGATCGCCGCCGGCTCTCGGGCCGCAAGAGCTTCACCTGGGCCTCGGCCCCCTCCAGCCCGGAGAGGATCGAGAGCCGAAAGAGGGATGGCGGTCCGGCCCCGGGAGCGAAGGACACCCGTCCGCGCTCCAGGAGCCCTCGGGCGGGCGCGGGGTCCAGCCCCGCGAGCCGGCGCAGGCGGTCGAGGAGGATGCCGTGCCACGCGTCCCCGCCGACAAAGAGGGGTCGCCCCACCAGATCCTCCACCCGGGTCTCCCCGGCCCGGGCCCTCAGGTGGAACCCCCCCTCCCCCCGGGCCGCGACCGGTTCCAGGAGGCCGCGCAGGAGAGCGTTCCCCGTGGGGTCCTCCAGGATCTCCGGCAGGCTCTCGGCCGGAAGCGCCGACGAGCGCAGGCCCACGTCCTCCCGGGGCGCCGGGCCGTGGATCGCGTCCAGAGCCGCTTCGACCTCCTCCCGCAGCGCGGCCACCACCCGTAGGCCTCGCCCCGTGCGGGCCGCCACGTCGTCCAGGGCGAGACGGTTGGCCGGGTCGGCCGCCGCCAGGGTGAGGAGTTTCGGGCCCCCCGGCTGCTCCTCGGAGAGGTAGAGGGGGAGCACGCCATAGCGCCGGCACACGGGTGCCGGGAGCAGGGCCAGGGCCTCCGGATCGAGGGCCGCCGGGTCGGGGTGTACCAGGGCGATGTCCATCTGCTCCGCCAGGGCCCACCGCAGGGCTTCCTCCCCGAGCAGACCCATCTCCACCAGGACCTCGCCCAGCCTGCGTCCGGAGCCGGCCTGCCGCGCCAGGGCCGCGCCCAGCGCCTCGGGGGATAGCAGCCCTCGCTCCACCAGGAGGGAGCCCAGGAGTCTTCCGCCGCTCATTTCGTCCTCGCCGGAGAAAATTCACTCCTTTGGGTGAAGAACCACACCGGGGGACATGCTAGCATTTCCCCTGTCGTCCCCGGATTCCATGGAGGGTGTCACATGCAACCGGCCTCCCGCCCCACCGTGCTCCTGATCGACGAGGACCCCGACATCCTCAAGCTCCTGGAATACGCCTTCGCCGACGAGGATCTGGACCTGATCTGCTGCCGAACCCCCGAGGCCGGGCTGGGCCATCTGGCCGGCCGGGAAGTGCGGTGCATCCTTCTCGACATGCACTTCGCCCGCACCCCCGAGTGTCTGGGTTTTCTCGGCGCCCTGCGCCGCCTATACGGCCAGGCAGCCCCGCCCACCCTCGTCACCTCTGCGACCACCGGCCACGAGATCGTGCGCCAGGTGCTCGACCTGGGCGCCCGGAAGTTCATCCCCAAACCCTTCTACCCCAGGGAAATCCTCGAAGAAATCCGAACCCTGGTGGCGTAGGGGGCAAGAGGCCCCGGGGGGTTGTTGGGGGGGTGGGCGTCGTGGACCCGGTGGACGGGGTGGACCCGTCACCCGTCACCCGTCGGGCCTCACCCTTCACGTCTCCCCCCGCCACCCGGAAACAGCGGCTCCCCGACCGGTTGCGCCTCCCCCAGCTCGGCGGCCTTCGCCAGCAGGGTCTCTACCGCGCGCTCGCCGCGCGGCCCCAGGTCTTCCGAGAACCCGTTCACGTACAGGCGGATGTGCTCTCGCATCACCGTTTCTTCGAGCTCCTGGGCATGCCGCCGCACGGTCTCCATGGGCTCCTCGGGGTGGGCCAGGGCATAGGCGACGCTGCGCCGCAGGGCCCGCTGCACGGCTTCCGGGTCCACGCCCGCCTCGCCGCGCCGGAGCAGGATTCCCCCCAGGGGAATCGGGAGCCCCGTTTCCCCCTCCCACCACGCCCCCAGGTCCTCCACCGCGGTAAGCCCGTGGCTCGCGTAGGTGAAGCGCCCCTCGTGGATGATGACACCCGCCTGCGCCTCGCCCCGGGCGACCGCGGGCAGGATCTCGTGGAAGACCCGGGGCACCCGCTCCACCCCGGGGCCGGCCCGAAGGCTCAGGAGCAGGCTCGCCGTCGTGTGGAGGCCCGGCACCAGGACCGGCGTGCCCACGAGCTCTTCCAGCGGCCGGGCGTCGCGAGCCACCACCAGGGGGCCGCAGCCCCACCCCAGGGCGCCGCCGGAGCGCAGGCACCAGTAGCGCCGACGAACCCTGCCCACGACCCCGTAGCTCGCCTTGGTCATGGGGAGCCGCCCTTCCAGCGCCCAGCGGTTCAAGGTCTCCACGTCCTCGAGCACCGGCTCGAAGCGGTACCCCTCCGTGTCCACGAGCCCGTGAATCAGCGCGTAGAAGAGAAAGGTGTCGTTGGGGCAGGGGGAGTAGCCCACCTGTAGGGTTGGCATGGTGTTGTCCGGTGTCCGTTGTCCGTTGCCCGTTGCGTGTTGAAGGTCCCGTCGGCGCCGGCTCACGTTCTCCGTGCCGGCCAGGAATGCAGGAAGCGCAGGGCCACTTCCTGCGCGGCGGCGGCGGCCTCCTGGATCTTCCAGGAGGCGCGGTCCCGGGGGCCGACGGGGTTGGACACCCCGCGGACCTCTCCGAAGGCGGCCCCGTAGGCGGCCGCCGCGTGGGCGAAGGCAGCGCCCTCCATGGTCTCGCACAGCGCTGCGTACCGGCGCCCGAGCTCCACAGCCCGCTCCCGGGTGCCGGTAACCGTGGAGAGAGTGACGAAGGGCCCGGTCCCGAGCCGGGCTGCTCCGACGCCGCAGCCGGCGAGGACGGCGCTCACGCCGGGGTCGGCCGGGAAGCGGTTGAAATACCGCGCCCGGCCGTCTTCCCAAAGGGAAAGGGACGTCTCCTCCATCCCCCGGAACCCATGGGGGGTTTCCACACCCTCGTCCCCGTAGATCTCCTCGGTCGCCACCGCCGCCTCGCCCACGGCGAGGCCCGACCCCGGGTAGGCGCCGGCCACGCCCACGGCGAGCACGAGGCGCGGGCGCGTCGACTCCAACACCGGGCCCAGTGCCAGGGTGGCGTTGGCCTTGCCCGCCCCGCACGCGAGCACGCCGACCCGCAGCTCCCCGACCCGGCCCCACCGCCAGGAGCGCACCCCGCCCCGCCCCGCCCGGGCCTTCCCCAGGCTCGCGTCCAGAAGCTGGAGCTCCCCAGGGGTGGCGGCCGCGCAGAGCACGTCGAGGGGTATCACCCTTGCGCTCCGGCGTTTCGTGGATGATAGGGACAGCGCGCCCTCTGCGCGGGCGACGGCGGGCACAGGGGCGCGATCAGGGGGTCCCGGCAGCCGTAGCGGTAGGGCTCCGGGCTCGCGAAGGCCGAGCGTACCACGTGGCGCACCTCTTCGTCGGCCAGGGGGGTGGGGTTGTTCCCGTTCCAGGCCCCGAGGCGCTCCCCCACGGCCTCCTCGTCCCACCCCGCTTCCCGCAGCCACGAGGCCAGCCGGATGGCCGTGTTGTTGCGTTGCCCCGGCGGGGCCGGGGCCGACAGGAGGGCTTGCCGCGCGGGGCACTCCAGGACCTCCCGGGTACCCCCGGCCGCCGTTGCCGAACTCGGGGGCCGCCCCCGGGGGACGGCGTCCCCCGACGGGGCGGCAACCTCTTCCAGGATGGCCCGCGCCCGGGGCACGAGGTCGAGGCAGGCTTCGAGGAGCAGTCCGGAGGGGTCCACTCCCGCCAGGGGGCGCGGGGCGCGGGCCGCCTCCCGGATGGCCTCGGGCCCCAGGGAGCCCAGCTCTTCCGCCGAGAGGGGAACCTTGAAGAGGCCGCTCTCCTCGTGGCGGGTGTTGGGCAGGCGCAAGAGCCGCACCCGGTCCCGCAGGGAGAGATCCAGCGGCCCCGACGGCGGGAAACCGAGCTCCCGGGCGAGGCGCCGGGTGAGCCGATGCAGGAGCTCCGGCGCGAGCCGCGAGGGAACCGGGGCAAGGAAGACCCGCGTGTCCACGGTCACGTGGAACCCCTTCTTCCCGCTGAAGTAGCGGCGCACCGCTTCCCGGGGCACCCCCCAGACGCGGCCCAGGCGCTCCACCACGGCCCGCGCGGCCGCCAGGGCCTCCCCCAGGTCGGGGGCGTCGATGTCCAGCGGCCACACCGGCGCGTACACCGGTCCGTCGTACCCCGCCACGGAAGGCTTGCCCGGCGCGCCAGCCCCCTGCGCGTGGACCCGAATGGCCTCGTCGTACAGGTAGAAGGTGGCGTAGCACCCATGGGCCCCGTAGCGCCGGACCAGCCCCGCCACCTCTTCCACGGGCACCAGCCGATTGCGAAACCCCGGCTGCCGGCGCGCCGCAAAGTCCACCAGCCGAAACGTGCGCAGGAGCTCGGCCCTCGCGGGCGGGTACGCAACGGGAATCGCCATGACCTCCGGCTCGCTGCGGCCCTGGGCCCTGGGGGGGTCCGTGGCCTCGTCCGGGTATATAGCACGCCCCGCCTCACCGTTCCAACGGGGGCGGCTCGCCGGCCCCCAAATCCACCACCTCTCTTCGGGGCGGGGTCCGGGAGCCCCGGAGCGCAGTCCCGTACCGCATCGACTGATCCGCCGCAGTCCCTGGAAACCCGTGAGGCCAGGCGCACCGGTTCCGCAAGGGACCCCTCCTCCAACTGCCGCGGATTGCGGGGCGGAGCGCAGGGGCTCCCGGACCCCGCTTACCACCCAGGCGGTGGATCGAGGGGGCCCAGGGCGCGTTGACCCGCCCGCCGGGCGGTTGCTATCATCCCGCCTCCCGAAACCCAAGGAGCGAGCCATGGCAGAGCACGTCCTCGATACCCTCCGAGAGCGCGGCTTCGTGGAGCAGTCCACCGACGAGGCGGCGCTGCGCGAAGCGCTGGGCCGTCCCGAGACGGCCCCCGTGACCTGTTACGTGGGCTTCGACCCCACGGCCTCAAGCCTCCACGTGGGGCATCTCCTGCCCGTCATGGGCCTCGCCCACATGCAGCGGGCCGGGCACCGCCCCATCGCGCTCCTGGGCGGGGGCACCGCCCTCATCGGCGACCCTTCGGGCAAGACCGAGCTGCGCAAGATGCTCAGCCGCGAGGACATCGAGGTCAACGCGGTGGGCATCCGCGCCCAGCTCGCCCGGCTCCTGGACTTCGAAACCGGCGCCATGCTCCTGAACAACGCCGAGTGGCTCGAGCGTCTCCACTACATCGCGTTCCTGCGGGACATCGGCATCCACTTCTCGGTCAACCGCATGCTGGCCGCCGAGTCCTACCGGCAGCGCCTCGAAACCGGGCTGAACTTCATCGAGTTCAACTACATGCTCCTCCAGGCCTACGATTTTCTGGTCCTCCGCCAGGGCCACGGGTGCTCGCTCCAGATGGGGGGCAACGACCAGTGGGGAAACATCCTGGCCGGGGTCGACCTGATCCGGCGGGTGGAGGGCACGGCGGCCCACGCCCTCACCTTCCCCCTCATCACGACCTCCTCGGGCGCCAAGATGGGCAAGACCGCCCAGGGCGCCGTGTGGCTCGCGGCGGACCGCACCACCCCCTACGACTTCTACCAGTACTGGATCAACACCGAGGACCCCGACGTGGGGCGGTTCCTGGGGCTCTTCACGTTCCTGCCCATGGACGAGGTGCGGCGCCTGGGGGCCCTGGAGGGCGCCGAGATCCGGGCCGCCAAGGAGGTGCTGGCCCACGAGGTCACGAAGATCATCCACGGGGAGGAGGAGGCCGACAAGGCCCGCGGCGCGAGCCAAGCGCTCTTTGCCGGGGCCGGAGACCTGGCCGAGGTGCCCTCCTTCGAGGTGCCTCGCACCGCCCTGGAGGCCGGCATCGAGGCTTTCGCCCTCTTCGCGGACGCGGGCCTCGCCAAGAGCCGCGGCGAGGCCCGCCGGCTCATCCAGCAGGGCGGCGCCTACGTGAACGGCGAAGCCGTGACCGCCTTCGACCGGCCCGTCACCGCCGCCGATCTCCGGGACGGCGCCGTGCTCCTGCGGGCCGGCAAGAAGAAGTACTGCGCGGTGCGACCGGTCTGAGGAGAAATCCGCTCCGGTTCCGCGCCCAGCGGACATCCCCCGGTGTCGCTCTTCGCCGCCCCCTCACCGGGGCTTACGCAGCCCCGGACCTCCCCCGGCCTCCCGCTCGCAGATCTTGCGGAAGTGGTGGCCGTAGATCGCCAGCGTGACGGCCAGGGGCAGCGAGCGGGGCCGCGTGCACAGCGTCCAGAGCAGCGTGCTCCAGTACTGGAACCGCTCCCTGCCCACGATGCCCAGGTGGTAGGCGGCCCGAAAGAAGGCCATCCGGTGCTGGAAGGGCAGCTTGGGGCGCAGGGGCGGCAGCCGGTGCTCCCGTAGAAACGTCCGCAGGCGCCGGTAGTACTGCCTGGGCGCGTAGAGGCTGCGCAGCACCTCCCGATACCCCGCCACCAGCCGTTCCAGCCCCATGGCCGGCACGATGTTGGTGGTGGCGGCCACGTTGTCGCCCCCGCTGTCCCCCGCCAGGCGCCCTTCCCGTCCCAGGCGCTCGTACAGGCGCGTGCCGGGAGGGGCCTGCAAGAGCCCCACCATGGCCGTCACGATCCCGCTTCGCTGGATGAAGTCGATCTGGCGCTGGAAGATCCCGGGCGGGTCGCTGTCGAAGCCCACGATGAAGCCCCCCTGGACCTCCAACCCGGCCCGCTGGAGGCGCTTCACGTCGGCCAGCAGATCGCGCCCCCGGTTCTGCTGTTTGCAGGTCTCCTCGAGGCTTCCCTCGTGGGGGGTCTCGATGCCCACGAAGACCGACTCGAACCCCGCTTCCACCATCATCGAGACGAGCTCCGGGTCGTCGGCCAGGTTGATGGAGGCCTCGGTGAAGAAGGGCAGGCGCCGCCTGCGCTGCCAGGCGATGAGCCGGGGGAGGAGCTCGGCCTTGAGGTGGCGCGCGTTGCCGATGAAGTTGTCGTCCACGAAAAACACGCTCGCCCGCCAGCCCCGGGCGTACAGGGCGTCGAGCTCCGCCAGGATCTGCTCCGGGCTCTTGACCCGGGGCCGATGGCCGAGCAGCGCGGTGACGTTGCAGAACTCGCAGTGGTACGGGCACCCTCGGGAGTACTGCACCGACATGGCCGCATACCGGTCGAGCTCCGCGAGCCCCCACAGGGGCACCGGCGTCGCGCGAATGTCGGCGAAGTCCTTGCTCGCATACACCCGCTTGGGGCTGCCCTGCGCCAGGTCCTCCAGGAACGGGGGCAGGGTCAGCTCCGCCTCGTTCAAGACCAGGTGGGCGACTTCGGGAAACGCTTCGGGCTCCGCGGTAAAGAGCGGCCCCCCCGCCACCACGGGCACCCCCGCCTCGCGGCAGCGGTCGACGACCCGGCGCGCCGAGGGCCGCTGCACGCCCATGGCGCTGACAAACGCCAGATCCGCCCACCCGAGATCCTCGTCGGCGAGGCGCCGCACGTTGAGGTCCACCAGGCGCTTTTCCCAGGCCGGGGGCAGGAGGGCGGCCACCGTGAGGAGCCCCAGGGGGGGATAGGCGGCACTCCTGCGCACGAACTTCAGCGCGTGCCGAAAACTCCAGAAGGTGTCCGGGAACTCGGGAAAGATCAGGAGGATGTTCATGGCGTCGGCCTCCGCACCCCAGGCAGCGTACCGCCGCCTTCCCGGCCCGCAACACCGCTGCCCGCCTGCCCGCGCGAGACCGTCGGCGCCGCCCGCTTGCGGGCCCGGAGAGCTCGACCCGCGACGCGACAGCACAACAGGGGGCCGCACCGGCGCACGCACCGTTGCGGTGCGGCCTCACGGGGCCGGGACGAGCCAGGCCACCGCGTAGGGGTCGAGAACCATGGAGAGCCCCTGCACGGTCGCCTGCCAGGTCGCGTCCCCGAGGAGGTCGCGCCAGGCCCTGGTCGCGTCGGGCAGGTGGCCGCGGGGGATCTGGGCCTCCACCCGCTCGCCCGTGACGTTGATCAGAGCAATCAGGTGCTCTGCTCCTTCGGGCGAGGAACGGCGTACGGCGAAGACCCGGGGGGTGATCGGGAGCACCTCCTGCGGGCCCCGGGGATGGAAGACGCGCAGCTCGGCGCGAATGCGCGCCATGCGCCCGCCCCACCGGTGGAGCAGGGAGAGCTTGGAAGCAGGGTCTTCCAGCTCCCGCAGCGCCTCGCCTCCGTCGATGGTGCCCCGGTTCACGTCGCGGCCCACACCGGTGCGGCCCACCCGCTCGTGGTCGTTGGGCGTTCCCAGGGCGCCGTGCACGTAGATCCCGGGAACCCCCGGGAGGACCAGGGCGATGGCTCGGGAGGCCAGGTAGCGCCGGACCCGGCGCTCCAGGGGTTCGGCGGCGTCCTCCGGGTTCAGTGCGCTCCACCAGGTGCTGTTGATCTCGTAGGGCTCCTCCCCGCCGCCGATGGACTTGTAGGACACGTAGGCCCCCCGCTGCCGGGCAGTCTCGACCAGGAACCGCGCCTCATCCGGGGGCAGGAACCCCTTGGCACCCACCAGGCCGATGCCGTCGTGGGTGTCGAGAATATTGAGGAAGGTGGCCCGGTCGGAAGGGGGGCGCACCTGGGCCGCCCACCGGGAGAGCAGCGTCGCGTCCCCGCGGTAGAAGGCGTGCAGGACCAGGGGGGGAAGCGGGAACTGGTAGACCATGTGGGCTTCGTCGCACCCGTCCCCGAAGTACGACACGTTGTCCTCGTGGGGCACGTTCGTCTCGGTGACCAGGGCGACCCCCAGGGCCACGGCGTCCACCACGTCGCGCAGGAGCTTGACGATCTCGTGGGTCTCGGGCAGGTGCACGGACTCGGTGCCTGGCTCGGCCCAGAGGTAGGTGACGGCGTCGAGCCGGAGCAGATCCGCCCCCCGGCGGATGTACAGGAGGATGCTGTCGATCACCTGCATGAGGACGGCGGGGTTGCGGAAGTTGAGGTCGATCTGGTCCGGCGAAAACGTCGTCCAGACCCACCTGGGGCCTGCGATGGTCTCGAAGCGGGTGAGGATGTCGCTCGTGCGCGGGCGGAAGATCTTGCGGCGCTGCTCCGGGGTCAGCGCGTCGGGGGAGTCGAAGGCGATGAAGAAATCGCGGTAGGCGGGGTGGCCGTTTCGGTACTCCAGGAACATCTCGCTCAGGGACGAGCAGTGGTTGAAGACCGCGTCGAACATGAGATCGTAGCGGCCCTTCTTCCGGCGGATGTCTTCCCACGATCCGAGCTTTGGGTCGACCCGGCGGAAGTCCACCACCGCGAAACCCCGGTCCGAGGAGTAGGGGAAGAACGGCAGGAGGTGCAGGGTGTTGATGGACTCCGGGTAGAGGGCCCGCACGAAGTCGTGGAGCACCGAGAGCGGGGTCTCCCCCTCCCCCTTCACCATGTCCCCATAGGTGATCAGGATCTCGTGCCCCTGGTGGAACCGCTCGGCGGGGTCGTAGTGCTGCTCCTTTTCGAGCATCTCGGGGGGCTTGTGGGCCGCATGCACGGTCAGGATACGCTCCAGCTCCGGCAGCCACTGCCGCGCCTGGGACTCCCCGTACAGGAGCGCCAGGCGCCGGCGCATCCGCTCGCGCCGCTCGGCCGGGAGCTGCAGGCGGGGGCGCCCGTAGTCGGGCAGCTCGTCGTAGAAGGTGCGCGTGCGCTGGGCTTCCATGCGCTGCCCCTGTCAGTCTGCGGGTCGGAGCACGGCTTCGAAGGGGACGGGGAGCACTCCGAGCACTTGGGCCCAGATCTCGGCAGGCCCCTCCCGGGACCGCTTCTCGAGCTGCACCGGGAGCCGGCGGCGGCGGCCCGCTCCCGGTGGCCCTCCCAGGCCCGCCGCAGGTCCTCTCCGTCGGGCCGCCGCCGCCGGTTGGCAGCACGCCCCGAGGGCGAGGAGAACCGCGGCGACCCACCGGATGCGGCGCGCTCCCAGGGCTCCCGGATTCCGCACCGGCCCCCTCACTCCCCGATGCGGTCCGCCAGGGTGCCCACGGCGATGCCGAAGAACTGGGAGCGGTTCCAGCGCAGGATCGTGCGGAAGTTGTCGTAGACCAGGTAGGCGGGGGTGCCGGGGCCGTCGGGCTGGATGAGGGAGGCGGTGAGGCCCGAGACCTCGGGGAGGTCGGCCCCGTTGGTGCGGCGCACCCCCAGGGCCTGCCACTCCTCCAGGGGCTTTCGCACGTCGAGGCTCACAAGCGACCGATCGAGCCCGGGGGGCACCTGCACGGCGCGTCCCCAGGTTCGCGCCCCGTCCCAGCCCATGCGCGAGAGGTAGTTGGCGGCCGAGGCGAAGGCGTCTTCCCGGCTCCCCCACAGGTCGATCTTCCCGTCCCCGTTCCCGTCCACCGCGTAACTGGTAAAGGTGGAGGGCATGAACTGCATCTGGCCCATGGCCCCGGCCCAGGACCCCATCATACCCTCCGGGGTCACGTGGCCCTGATCCACGATGCGAAGCGCCAGGAGGAGCTCCTTGCGGAAAAAGTCGCTGCGGCGCCCTTCGTGGGCCAGGGTGGCGAGCGCCGGAATGACTTGAAAGCCGCCGGAGGCCTGGCCGTAGTTGGTCTCGATGCCCCACAGGGCGGTGAGCAAGCGGGCGGGCACGCCGTACTGCTTCCCCACCTGCTCCAGGAGCGCCCCGTGCTCCCGCAGCTTCTCCCGGCCCCGGGCCACCCGCTCCTCGGAGACGATCCGCGTCATGTACTGGTCCAGCGTCCAGGTGAGCTCGGGCTGGCGGCGGTCGAGCTCGATGACCCGGGGGATGGGTTCGATTCCGGTGAGGGCGGCGTCCAGGGTGGCCGCCGAGATGCCCGCCCGCAGAGCCTCGGCACGCAGCTCGGCGAGCCACAGGGAGAAGTCGGGAGTCTCGGCACGAAGCGGAGCCCCGGCCAGGACGGTGCAGAGCAGTGCGACGCCGAAGAAGCGGCGGGACGACATGGGGAATCCTCCAGAAAGGAGCGCAGGCCGGCGGCCGGGAGCAGAGCACGATCCGTAGGAGCGGCCTTGGCCGCGAACCCTCCGAGAAACCAACGGCCGCCAGGCCCCCGCTCGCGGGCGAGCCCGGTCCTACACAGCGGGTGCTCCTTCGGCCTCAGAAGAGCTGGCGACGCCCCGACGACGGCAGAATGCCCAGGCTCTCCCGGTACTTGCTCACGGTACGGCGGGCGATCTTCAAGCCGAACTCCTTCGAGAGCAGCTCGGCGATCTGGAGGTCGCTCAGGGGATTGCGCGCGTCCTCCTTCGCGATGAGCTCCCGCATCCGCACCTTCACGCTGCGGCTGGCCAGGTCTTCGCCGTTCCGGCTCTGGATGGCGCTGGAGAAGAAGAACTTGAGCTCCACCGTGCCGTGGGGCGAGTGCATGTACTTGTTGGTGGTGACCCTGCTCACGGTGGATTCGTGCATGCCGATGTCGTCGGCCACGTCCTTCAAGATGAGGGGCCGCAGGTGGGCCACGCCCCTGTCGAGAAACTCCCGCTGGAACCGCACGATGGACGTCGCCACCTTGAAGAGCGTCTGCTGGCGCTGGTGGATGCTCTTGATGAGCCACAGGGCGGCCTGCATCCGCTCCTGGATGTATCCCTTGGCTTCCTTGCCCTGGGCGCTCTGGTCCTGGAGCAGGTTCTGGTAGTAGCGCGAGACCCGGAGCTTCGGAACCCCGTCCTCGTTGAGACGCACCACGTACTCGCCCCCTTCCTTTGTCACGAAGACGTCGGGGACGACGTAATCCACCCGGGTGCTGGCGAAGGTGCGGCCGGGCCGGGGTTCGAGCCGGGAGATCTCGCTTGCGGCGTCGAGCACCTCGTCGTAGGAGAGGTCGAGCTCCTTCGCGAGCCGCTTGTAGTTCTTGGTCTCCAGGTGCTTGAGGCCGTGGGCGATCACCCGAAGCACGTTCTCCCCCAGGTCGTGCTCCCGGGCCTGGCGAAGGAGGCACTCCTGGAGGGTTCGGGAGGCGATTCCCAGGGGATCGAAGTCCTGCACCACGGCGAGCACCGCCTCGACCCCCTCCACCGGGGCCTGGGCCGCCGCGGCAATCTCCTCCACCGAGGCGCGCAGGTAGCCGTCCTCGTCCACGTTGCCCACGATGTGGGCCCCGATCGTCTTCTCCTCGCGATCCAGGTGGGCGAGGCGAAGCTGCCAAAGGAGATGATCTTGGAGGGTGGTCTCGGGGGAGAGGAAGTTCTCGAAGGAGGGGCGCTCCTCGGTGGCGTCGTAGGGTCCGTCGGAGGGACTGCCCGAGTCGTAGTAGTCCAGGTACTGCTCCCAGTCGATCTCGGCCGCCGCGGGCTTTTCTTCGGGGGAAAACTCTGGGGGGGGCGGTTCGGTGGGAGCGGGCTGCGCCTCCCCGGTTCCGACCGCGTCCAGGGAAAAAGCCTCCTCGGGAGCGGCGGTGTCCGGAGCGTCGTCCTCCCGGAGCTCTTCGAGGAGGGGATTTTCTTCGATCTCCTGCTGCACCCGGTCCACGAGCTCCAGGCGGGAGAGCTGCAACAGCTTGATCGCCTGCTGGAGCTGGGGAGTCATCACCAGTTCCTGGGTCAGGCGCAGCTGCTGGCTTACGTTCTGCCGGATCTCAAGGGCCATGGCGTCTCAATCCAGGCGAAATCCCTCTCCCAGGTATACGGACCGCGCCTTGGGGCTTCGGACGATGGCGGCTGGCGGCCCCTCCTCCAGGATCGCTCCCTGGCTCACGATGTAGGCGCGATCGCAAACGCCCAAGGTTTCCCGGACGTTATGATCGCTGAGTATGACACCGATGCCGAGGGCTTTCAAATGCAAAATCTGGTCCCGGAGCTCCGCGATGGCGATGGGATCGATGCCGGCGAAGGGCTCGTCGAGCAGGACGAAGGCCGGATCGGTGGCCAGGGCCCGGGCGATCTCGACCCGGCGGCGCTCCCCCCCCGAAAGGAGATGGGCCCTGCGATCCTCCAGGTGTCGGATCGAGAGGGACTCGAGCACGGCCTCGGTGCGGGCCTCGGCCTCGTCCCGAGCCATGCCCCGTGCCTCGAGGACCCCGAACACGTTGTCGCGCACCGTGAGTCGCCGGAAGACGCTCGCCTCCTGGGGAAGGTATCCCAGACCCCGACGCGCCCGCTGCACCATGGGGAGCCGGGTGATGTTCGCTCCTCCCAGCCGGATGCTCCCCCCGTCGGGCCGCACCAGGCCCACGATCATGTAGAAGGTGGTGGTCTTGCCCGCCCCGTTGGGACCCAGGAGCCCCACCACCTCGCCCCGCTCCACCCGCAGGCCCACCCCTGCCACGACGGCCTTCCCCCCGTACCGCTTCACCAGGCCCTCGGCCTCCAGGAGCCGCGGCCCTTCCATCACCGCTCCTCTCCCGGCGGCCTGCCGGGAAAGAGCACCGCCTTGGCGCCCTCGACCACGCTGCGGTTCTCGGCCAGGTACAGGGTGATCCGGTCCCCCGCCACCACGTCCCGGTCCCGCCAGACCTTGGGGTCCCCCGTAAGGACGATGATCCCCGCGGCCGCGTCGTAGGTGGCCTCGGCCGCCGTGGCCAGGAGTTCGCCCCGGCGGATGCGCACCGTGCCCCGTGCCACGGCCGACCGGAGCTCCCGGGTCTCCCCGTCGATGCCCACCTCCAGGCGGTCCGACTGGAGGGTGAGGTCTCCCTGCCGGGCCACCACCTCGCCCTCGAAGACCACGATCCCCTCCGCCCCCCGGGCCTCCAGGCTCCGGGAGTCCACCTGGAGGGGCTCGGAGCCCACGTCCCACCGGGGAATGCCCCCCGGGGCAATACCCGGGGGCGGAGCCTGGGCCCGGGCCGTGTCCGGCGCCCCGACTCCCGAAAGGAACGCAAGGCTCGCCGCCGCGACGACCGCCGCAAGGTTCTTCACGGCGTTCCTCCCCCCACCGACGCCTCCACCCCTTCCCGAACCCGCGCCGTTCGCTTCTCCACGTCCACCTCCAGCCCCCGGCCCCGCACCCGCAGCCCGGCCCCCTCGAGGGACACCGCGTCATCCGAGGTCACCCGGCCCTGGCCCGGGCGGTACTCGGCCCGGTCCAGGTGCGCCCGGTACGCGTCCCACGCCACCTCCACGCCCCCGGACAGCCGCACCACGTCCCTCCCGTCGATATCCGCCCCTCCCGCCTCCAACCGCAGGGCGTGCCCTCCGCGGCGAATCTCCCCCCGGACCTCCCGCAGGGACCCGGTGCCTTCCCCTTCCCACCCCGCGCCCTCGGCGGCGGTCAGCCGCCACCAGTCTCCCCCTTCCTCCTGGTGCACCAGCTCGACCCCCTCGAAAACCGAAGTGGGCCGCGGCAACTCCGAGCCTGCTTCGCGCCCCTCGTCTCCCCGGCAGCCCAGGCCGCTCCACCCCAAGAGGACCGCGACGGTCAAGATCCCCGGGGCCCCGGCCCATGGCCGTCGGCGGCGAGAGACGCGTTGCGTTGCGCTCGCAACCGCTGTCAGTATCGGTATCGCTTTCCCCTTCGTCAGTGCTCGAATACCGATCCCGATAGCGATAGCGATACCGAGTCCGCCTTCGGGCGCGGGACTCCGGGGGTCCGATCCGGGGAAATCGTCCGGGGAGCTCGGGTTCACCACGCTGCCTTCACAGGAGCTCCGGCGAAAAGTACTTGGCCGTCACGGCCTCCCACGCCCCCCGGGCCCTCAGGACGGCCTCGCACACCTCCCGCACCGCGCCCCGGCCCCCGGGGCGCCCGGTCACCCAGTGGACGCGCTGGCGTACGTAGTCCGGCGCGTCGGGAACCGTCACGGCCAGGCCCGCCTGGAGGAGCACCGGAAGATCCACCACGTCGTCCCCCACGTACCCCATCCGTTCGGGCGCGAGGCCTCGGCGCGCCAGGATCGCCCGCACCACCGGGAGCTTCTCCTTCACCCCCTGGTGCACCTCGAGGATGCCTAGCTCCCGGGCCCGGTGCTCCACCACCCGGCTGCGGCGCCCCGTGACGAGCCCCACCGCGACCCCCGCCCGCTGGAGGAGCTTGAGGCCGTGGCCGTCGGTTACGTCGAAGGCCTTGGTCTCGACCCCCCGGTCGTCCAGGATCACCCGGCCGTCGGTGAGCACCCCGTCCACGTCCAGGAGCAGGAGCTCCACCCGCGCCAGCCGCTCGTCCAGGGTCATCGCAGCCCCGCCTTCACCAGGTCGTGGATGTGGACCACCCCCGCGACGCTGCGGGACCCCTCGCCGTCCACCACGAAGAGGCTCGTGATCGCGTGGGCCTCCATCAGGCGCAGGGCCTCCACCGCCAGGGTGCCCCGGGCGATGCGCTTGGGATCCGGCGTCATCACCTCGCCCGCGGTGAGCTCCAGGAGGTCGGCGCGCCGCTCCAGGCCCCGCCGCAGGTCGCCGTCGGTGATGACCCCCGCCAGGCGGCCCTCGGCGTCGAAGACCCCGGTGAGCCCCAGGCGCTTGGACGTCATCTCCAGGATGGCGGTGCGAAGGGGCGTCGCCGGCGCCACCCGGGGGATCTCGTCTCCGTCGTGGAGGAGGTCGTCCACCTGGAGGGTGAGCTGACGGCCCAGGGCCCCGGCCGGGTGGAACCGGGCGAAGTCCTGGGTAGAGAACCCCCTGCGCTCCATGAGGGCCGCCGCCAGGGCGTCCCCCAGGGCCAGCGTCGCGGTGGTGGACGCCATGGGGGCGAGGTTGAGCGGGCAGGCCTCCCGCTCCACGCCCAGGAACAGGACCACGTGGCTTCGCCGCGCCAGGGTGGATCGGGGATTTCCCGTCACGGCGATGAGCCCGAGCTCCAGGCGCCGGATCACCGGGAGGATCTCCACCAGCTCCTCGGTCTCCCCGGAGTTGGAGACCGCAATGACCAGGTCCCCCCGGGCCAGGATGCCCAGATCCCCGTGGACCCCCTCGGCCGGGTGGAGAAAGAAGGCGGGCGTGCCCGTGGAGGACAGGGTGGCGGCGATCTTGCGGCACACGATCCCGCTCTTCCCCATTCCCGTGAGCACCACTTTGCCCTGGCACGCCAGTACCAGGTCCAGCGCCCGCTCGAACTCGGCTCCCAGGTTTCGGGCCAGCCCCTCCAGGGCCTGCGCCTCGATGCGCAGCACCCGGCGGGCGGTCTCCAGCGCGCTCACCCGCCCGCCCTCCGGGCGCGGTCCAGGGCCAGGAGGCTGCGAAGCAGCGGCTCCACCTCCCCCAGGGGCACGGAGTTGGGGCCGTCGCACAGGGCGTGCTCCGGGTCCGGGTGTACCTCGAGGAAGACCGCGTCCACCCCCACGGCCACCGCGGCCCGGGCCAGGGGTGCCGCGAGCTCCCGATCCCCCCCGGAGACCCCGCAGGCCGCGCTCGGACGCTGCACCGAGTGGGTGGCGTCGAAGACCACCGGGCACCCCAGCCTCCCCATGCGCACCAGGCCCTGGAAGTCCACCACCAGGTAGTGGTAGCCGAAGGTCGTGCCCCGCTCGGTGAGGAGCACGCCGGCGCCTCCGCCCGCCCGCACCTTTTCCACCGCCTGAGACATGTCTTCCGGGGCCATGAACTGCCCCTTCTTCACGTTCACGGGCTTGCCCGTGCGCCCGGCCGCCACCAGGAGGTCGGTCTGACGGGCCAGGAAGGCGGGTACCTGCACGCAGTCCAGCACCTGCCCCGCCTGCTCGGCCTCCGCGGGAGAGTGGACGTCGGAGAGCACCGGCACCCCCACCTCGCGCCGCACCCGATCCAGGATCTCCAGGCCCCGCTCGAGCCCCGGCCCCCGGTAGGACCCCACGCTGGTGCGGTTGGCCTTGTCGTAGGAGCCCTTGAAGACGTAGCCCAAGCCCAGGCGCTCGGCGAGATCCCGCAGGAAGGCCGCGGTCCGAAGCGCCAGGTCCTCGCTTTCCAGGACACAGGGCCCCGCGATGAGCGCCAGGGGGTGCCCGCCCCCCATCGTCACCCGGCCAACCGCGACGGCGCTCCTCACCGGGCGTCCCGGGAGCGCTTGTGGGCCAGGCTGGCCGCCACGAAGGCCTGAAACAGCGGGTGGGGCGCCATGGGGCGCGACTTGAACTCGGGGTGGAACTGGCACCCTACGAACCAGGGGTGGCCGGGTAGCTCCACCATCTCCACGAGCTTCCCGTCGGGGGAGAGCCCCGGGAGGACCAGCCCCTTCTCCTGGAGGGCATCCCGGTAGGCGTTGTTCACCTCGTACCGGTGGCGGTGGCGCTCGCTGATTTCCTTAGACCCGTAAGCCTCCATGGCCCGAGTCCCCTCCTGGAGGCGGCAGGGGTAGGCCCCCAGGCGCATGGTACCGCCCTTCTTCGTAATCCCCACCTGGCCGGGCATGAGGTCCACCACGGGGTGGGGGGTCTTCTCGTGGAACTCCGAGGAGTTCGCGTCCTCGAGGCCGCACACGCTGCGGGCGTACTCCACCACGGCGAGCTGCATGCCCAGGCAGATTCCGAAGAACGGCACGCGGTTCTCCCGAGCGTGGCGGATGGCGGCGATCTTCCCCTCGGTGCCCCGCTGGCCGAAGCCCCCGGGCACCAGGATGCCGTCCACCTGGGAGAGCACCTCCGGCAGGCCCTCGGTCTCCACCGCCTCCGAGTCCACGTACTCGAGCTCCACCAGGCACTGGTTGCCGATGCCGCCGTGGACGAGGGCCTCGGAGAGGCTCTTGTAGCTTTCCTTCAGATCCACGTACTTGCCCACGATGCCGATCCGCACCGTGTCCTTGGGAAAGCGCAGCGCCTCGACGATGCGCTCCCACTCGTCGAGCTTGGGCCGCCCGGTCCAGATGTTCAGGAACTCCACGACCTTCTCGTCCAGGCCCTCCTGGTGAAAGTTGAGCGGCACCTCGTAGATGTTCTTCACGTCCTTCGCCGTGATGACCGCGTCGGCGTCCACGTTGCAGAAGAGCCCGATCTTGCGCTTGATGTCGGCGGAGAGGTTGCGGTCGGTGCGGCAGATGAGGATCTCGGGCTGGATGCCGATGCGCCGCAGTTCGTTGACGCTGTGCTGGGTGGGCTTGGTCTTGAGCTCCCCGGCCGCCGCGATGTAGGGCACGAGGGTGAGATGGATGCACACCACGTTTCGGGTGCCCGCCTCGACTCGAAACTGCCGGATGGCCTCCAGGAACGGCAGGCTCTCGATGTCGCCCACCGTGCCCCCCACCTCGATGATGGCGATGTCGACGCCTTGGGCGGCTTCCCGGATGCGCCGCTTGATCTCGTCGGTGATGTGGGGGATGACCTGGACGGTGCCCCCCAGGTAGTCCCCCCGGCGCTCCTTGGAGATGACCGTGTCGTACACCTGGCCGGTGGTGAAGTTGTTGCGCACGCTCAGCCGCGCCCGGGTGAAGCGCTCGTAGTGGCCCAGGTCCAGGTCGGTCTCGGCTCCGTCGTCGGTGACGAAGACCTCCCCGTGCTGGAAGGGATTCATGGTCCCCGGGTCGACGTTGATGTAGGGGTCCATCTTGAGGAGCGTGATGGTGAGCCCGCGGGCCTCCAGGAGGGCACCGAGGCTCGCGGACGCCAGCCCCTTTCCGAGACTGGAGAGCACCCCTCCCGTGACGAAGATGAACTTGGTGTGCATGGCAGCTCCCCGGGGCTCGCCCCCGCTCGGTTCACGTGGTCGGACCTGTCGGACCCGTCGGACCCGTCGGACTTTTCTGATTTCTCAGCACCCCAGCCGTCCGGGGTCGAACCGGGCCCGCAGGGCCTTTTCGGCCCGGACGAGATCTTCGGGCCGGTCCACCCCGAGGGAGTCCCCCCGGGCGGCAACCACCCGGATGCGCCACCCCGCCTCCAGGGCGCGCAGCTGCTCGAGCCGCTCGGCGTCCTCCAACCGGCCGGGGGGCAGCGCGGCAAACGCCAGGAGGGCTTCGCGCCGGAAGGCATAGATGCCCAGATGCCGCAAGGGTTCGACCTGGCCCGCCGGCGCCGGACCGGCAGCACCCGCTCCCCCCCAGGCGTCCCGATAGTAGGGGATGGGAGAGCGGGAAAAGTACAGCGCCGCCCCCGACGCGTCGCACACCACCTTGACCACGTTGGGGTCCGAGAGGTCGCCCTCCCGGTCCGCCGGTCGGGCCAGGGTGGCCATGCGCGTGGCGGGTTCGTCGGCGAACACGCCCACCAGGCGGTCCACGTCGGCGGGTTCCAGAAGGGGCTCGTCGCCCTGGAGGTTCACGTACACGTCGGCGACCACCGACCGGGCCGTCTCCGCCACCCGGTCGGTGCCGCTGGCGCACGCCGGCG
Source organism: Thermodesulfobacteriota bacterium (assembly GCA_040756475.1). NCBI lineage: Bacteria > Pseudomonadati > Thermodesulfobacteriota > Thermodesulfobacteriota bacterium. The sequence continues at coordinate 23,067 of JBFLZB010000005.1, read as the reverse complement.
AGGTCATGGCCACCCGCGCCCCGGCTTCCTCGGCCGCCCGGGCGATGGGCTCGCTGTCGGTTGCCACCCACACCTCGTCGAGCCGCTGCGCCAGCAGGGCCGCCTCCACCACCCAGGCGACCATGGGGCGGCCCAGCAGGGGGGCCAGGGGCTTGCCGGGGAAGCGGGACGAGGCATATCGGGCGGGGATCACCGCGACGGCGCGCAAACGGCCTCCTTGTGCGGCCCGAGAAGGGCGGTACCATACTCGGCGGCTTTCGAAGGTGTCAAGCCGCGCCCTTGGGGCATGAATTCCCGCCGGCATTCCGGCGGAAAACTGCTTGACCCGGGGGTCGAAATCCGGTACAAGCGCTCCCCTTTTCCTCCCGGCGCCGGGCACGCCCCGCCGGGCCCCGAGACACCCCGAGCCGGCCCCGTCCGGCAGGAAAGGAAGACACCATGAAGCCCAGCGACGTCACCCTCTTCAGTGGAGGCGCCCGGGGCGCCGAGGAAGCCTTCGGCGAGGCGGCCGCGACCCACGGCGTGGCGGAGGTCCACTACACCTTCGACGGCCACCACATCCAGCGCGCCCCCGGCCGCCGCCAGCTCCAGGCGGCTGACCTGGCCAAGGGCGACGTGAGCATGGCCGAGGTCTCCAAGCGCCTTCACCGCGACTACTCGACCCGCCCCTGGATGCGCCAGATCCTCCAGAGCATCTGGCACCAGGTCAACAGCGGCTACCAGGTCTTCGTGGTGGGTGAGATCCAGGGCGACGGCACCGTCAAGGGCGGCACCGGCTGGGCAGCCGAGCTCGCCAAGATGTGGAACCGGCCCCTGTACGTCTTCGATCAGGAAAAGGGCCACTGGTTCACCTGGCGCAGCGACACCTGGGTGGAAGAGGTGCCCACCATCGCCAAGAGCACGTTTTGCGGCACCGGCACCCGCAACCTGAACGCCGCCGGGAAGAAGGCCATCCAGGAGCTGTTCGTCCGGTCGTTCCCCAAGTAGCCCCGGCAAACTGCCACCGCAACCGACGGCCCGGGGACCCTCCCGGGCCGTCGGCGTTTTGCCCCGAATCCTTCCTACCCCTCGAACCCCGGCACGGCGAACCACCGGCCGTCCACGGTGCCCGGCGCTCCCCGGAAGACGTGCTGTTCGAGGAGGAGCCCGCAGAGGGCACCCAGGATCTCCATGACTCCCTCACCCCGATTCGCCACCGACTGGAACTCGGGCCGGCGCTCCGGGTTCAGCGCCGCCCGGAGCCGGGACACGGGCACCGCGTCCGGGAGGTCGCGCTTGTTGTAGAGGAAGGCCAGGGGAAGCTCGTCGAGATCCAGGCCCCACCCCCCCAGGACCTCCCGGAGGTTTCGCAGCGACTCCACGTTGGCCCCCTCCCGCGGCTCGGCGGAGTCGGCCACGAAGGCCACCGCGTCGGTGTTTCGCAGGAGCTGTCGGCGCGCCTCCACGTAGAAGACCTGGCCGGGCACCGTGTACACGTCCGCGGCTACCGCCGGCCCTCCCCCGTCCACCCGTCCCAGGTGCACCGACGCGAAATCGAAGAAGAGCGTGCGCTCGGTCTCGGTAGAGAGGCACACGAGCCTTCCCTTGCGCTCGGGGGGTACCGCGGCGTGGATCTGCCGCAGCGCGGTGGTCTTGCCCCCTTGCCCCGGCCCCCAGAAGACGACCTTGAAGCGCAGGATCTGCGTGCGTTCGTCCAGGCGAGGCATGGCGGCTCCGACTCCTTTCGGCGGCAACGGCAAACTCTTCGCGGGCAAGCCCGCTCCTACGGCACGGACACGCTAGAAATTCTTGAGGACCTGAAATCTGGAACAATGCGTCAAGTTTCGCTCCCGAGAAATGGTGGGTCGCTTCGCTTGACCCACCCTACGGCTCGCCCTGGCTTCAAGCTGAACGCTGACGGCTGACCGCTGACAGCCGAGGCCACGCCTCGACGGTCTGAGGCGTGGCCTCGTTAGCCTAGAGAACACGGTCCGTCTCGACAAGGAAGATCGCGCCGGGGACCGCCCCCACTTGCCCTTCCGGGATCCCGACTTATTGTTTGCGCCGGTCGTCCGTGATGGCACGCCTTGTGCAGAGTCCGCCGGGTTCGAAAGGAGCGTTCGATGGATCCCAACCGCTTGACCCAGAAATCTCAGGAAGCCCTCGCAGAGGCCCAGAAGCTGGCCCTTCGCAGGGGAAACGTGGAGGTGGACGGCGAGCACCTGCTCCTGGCCCTGGTGGACCAGGCCGAGGGGCTGGTGCCCCGGCTCCTGCAAAAGCTCGAGGTCCCCCTGCCGGACTTTCGCGCCCGCCTGGAGCAGGCCCTGGACAAGCGACCCTCCGTGAGCGGGCCCGGGGTGGAGGCCGGTAGGGTGTACGTGACCCAGCGCCTGAACCGCCTCCTGATCCAGGCCGAGGAAGAGGCCAAGCGCCTCAAGGACGAGTACGTCTCGGTGGAGCACCTCACCCTGGCCCTGGTGAAGGAGGGGGACCGCTCCGAGGCCGGCCGCGTCTTCCACCACTTCGGCGTGACCCCCGAGCGGTTCATGGAGGCCTTGGTGGGGGTGCGCGGCCACCAGCGGGTGACGAGCGCGAGCCCCGAGGGCACCTACGAGGCCCTCAAGCGCTACGGGCGCGACCTGGTGGAGGAAGCCCAGAAGGGCAAGCTCGATCCCGTGATCGGGCGGGACGCGGAGATCCGCCGGACCATCCGCATCCTGTCGCGCAAGACCAAGAACAACCCGGTCCTCATCGGTGAGCCGGGCGTGGGCAAGACCGCCATCGTGGAGGGGCTGGCCCAGCGTATCGTGCGGGGCGACGTGCCCGAGGGCCTCAAGGACAAGACCGTGTACTCCCTGGACCTGGGCGCCCTCATCGCCGGGGCCAAGTACCGGGGCGAGTTCGAGGAGCGGCTCAAGGCCGTGCTGGCCGAGATCAAGGAGAGCGAGGGGCGCATCCTGCTGTTCATCGACGAGCTCCACACCATCGTGGGCGCGGGCAAGGCCGAGGGGGCCATGGACGCCGGCAACATGCTCAAGCCCATGCTGGCCCGCGGCGAGCTCCACTGCATCGGCGCCACCACGCTCGACGAGTACCGCAAGCACGTCGAGAAGGACGCCGCTCTCGAGCGCCGCTTCCAGCCGGTCCTGGTGGACGAGCCCTCCGTGGAGGACACGGTCTCGATCCTGCGGGGCCTGCGGGAGCGCTACGAGGTGCACCACGGGGTACGCATCCAGGACAACGCGCTCGTGGCGGCGGCGGTCCTCTCCCACCGTTACATCTCGGACCGGTTCCTGCCGGACAAGGCCATCGACCTGGTAGACGAAGCCTGCGCCATGATCCGCACCGAGATCGACAGCCTCCCCGCCGAGCTCGACGAGGCGACCCGCCGCGTCATGCAGCTCGAGATCGAGGAGGCCGCCCTCAAGAAGGAAAAGGACAAGGCGAGTCGGGACCGCCTGGAGGAGCTGCGCAAGGAGCTCGCAGACCTGCGGGCCCGGGCCGACGCCATGCGGGCCCAATGGGAAAACGAGAAGGCGGCCATCCGGGACGTGCAGACCCTGGGCGAGGAGATCGACAAGGTCCAGCGGGAGATCGAGGCGGCGGAGCGCAGCTACGACCTCAACCGGGCGGCCGAGCTCAAGTACGGGAGGCTGCCGGAGCTCGAGAAGAAGCGCCGGGAGGCCCAGGCGGCTCTGGCCGAGAAGCAAGGCAGGGCGAAGCTCCTGCGGGAGGAGGTCACCGACGAGGAGATCGCCGAGATCATCTCGCGCTGGACCGGCATCCCCGTGACCCGCCTGATGGAGGGGGAGCGGGAGAAGCTCCTGCGCCTGGACCAGGTGCTCCACGGCCGGGTGGTGGGGCAGGACGAGGCCGTGGGGCTCGTGGCCGACGCGGTCATCCGGGCCCGGGCGGGCATCAAGGATCCCCGGCGCCCCATCGGGTCGTTCATCTTCCTGGGCCCCACGGGGGTGGGGAAGACCGAGCTCGCCAAGACCCTGGCCGAGGCCCTCTTCGACACCGAGGAGAACCTGGTGCGCATCGACATGAGCGAGTACATGGAGCGGCACACCGTGAGCCGGCTCATCGGGGCGCCTCCCGGGTACGTGGGGTACGAGGAAGGGGGCCAGCTCACGGAGGCGGTGCGGCGCAAGCCCTACTCGGTGATCCTCTTCGACGAGATCGAAAAGGCCCACCACGACGTCTTCAACGCGCTCCTCCAGATCCTCGACGACGGCCGCCTCACCGACGCCCAGGGGCGCACGGTGGACTTCAAGAACACCGTCGTCATCATGACGTCCAACATCGGCTCGCCCCACCTGCTCGACGGGGTAACGCCGGACGGCGAGATCCGCGAGTCGGCGCGCGACTCCGTGATGCGGGAGATGCGCGTCCACTTCCGGCCGGAGTTCCTCAATCGGGTGGACGACATCGTCCTCTTCAAGCCCCTGACCCGGGCCGAGATCGAGCAGATCGTGGGGCTTCTGACCCAGGATCTGGTCAAGCGCCTCCAGGACCGGCGCATCGGGTTCGAGCTCACCCCCGAGGCTCGCCGGTTCGTCGCCGAAGCGGGCTACGACCCGGTGTACGGCGCTCGGCCCCTCAAGCGCTACCTCCAGCGCAACCTGGAGACCCGGGTGGGCCGGGCCCTGGTGGCCGGCGAGATCCTCGACGGCGCCACGATCGTGGTGGACGTGGAAGGGGGCGAGCTGGCGATTCGCCACCGCAACCCCGCTCCCGGGGAAGGCGAGCCCTCCCCGACCGAGTCGGAGGTCGTGGAGGGGGAAATCGTCACCTGAGCCCGGGCCCCGATCTCCGGCCGCCATCGGTGCTTGACCCGGTGATGGGGAATCCAGTTCGCCCTCGGAATCGGTATCGCTATCGGGATCGGGATCGCTATCGGTCTCGATCCCAACCGACGAGCGGGCCGGGGGATCCTCTCCCCCGGGCCGCCCCCCCCCCCCCCCGCCCCCACTCCCCATGGACCCCTGTGCAGCCTATGGTCTGGAGTGCTCCAGGAACTCCAGCCAGTCGGCCATCTCTCGGAGGTTCTCGGCCAGGTAGAACCGGCCGTTGGCGAAGACGCCGTAGTCCGCGCCGCCCATGGACGATGCAAAGCGGATCGAGTTGGCATAGAAGAGCCACTGGCGCACCCACTTGCGCTCGATGGCCTCGTCGAAGGGGCTCGCGCCCTGGGCGGGGCCCCCGGCCAGGCCCTTCTCCCACGCCGAGAGGAGGAGCTGGGTGGCCGACAGCGTCATGGCGTTGGTGGTCTCCACCGCCCGCTCCAGCCGCGCGAAGTGCCCCTCGGCCCACTGGCGGCTGTGGCACGCCCCGCACACCGCCATCATGGCCTCCCGGCGGGCCTTCTGCTCCTCGGCCCCGATGAGGAACTCTTCCACGGGCTCCCCCGTGAGCTCGGTGGGCAGGGGAAGCCCTGCCCGGTTGCGGATGCCGGTGGTGTCCGCTGAGATCGGGTGGGGGTGGGCGTAAACGAGACCGAAGAGGCGCCAGGAAAGCCGGTCGTTCATCCGGTGGGTGCGCTTGGCGATCACCTCGGCGCCACGGGTCACGAGGCTCACGTGGCAGGTGGCGCAAGTGGGGGCGGTGAAGTGCTTTCCCGCGTCCCAGGGAACGGCTTCGAAATCCCACTTGGCTTCCAGGGAATCATAGATGTTCCCGTGCTTGCTCACCATGTAGACCGGGTAGGCGGGAACGTCGGGCCCCTTGTGACACTGGGAGCAAGTGTAGGGCTTGCGGGCCACCTCGATGGAGAACTGGTGCCGCGTGTGGCAGGCGGTGCACGCGCCGGCGCTCCCGTCGGGGTTGATCCGCCCCACCCCCTGGTTGGGCCACCCGGAGAGGACGGGGAAGTCCATCTCCCCCATGGCGGTATCCCGGGCAGCCGTGCCCCGGACCTCCACCCGGGTGCCGTGGCACGCCAGGCACGAGTCGGCGTTGGTCAGGTCGTCCGGGGCGTGGGCGACGAGCTTGCCCCCCTCGAAGGTCTGCACCCCGTTGACCGACTCGACCAGCTGGCGATAGAGGGCGTTCTCCACCAGGTTCCCGTAAGCGTTGCCCATGAGGTTCTGGGCGAACTCGTCGCGCTCCTGGGGGTGGCACCCCGCGCAGTCCGCGGGGCTCACGACGATGTGCACCCGGTAGCCGTTGTGCTCGAAGCTGTCGGGGTGGGCGTCCGGGTTTCGCGTGTGGCACTCGGCGCACCCCACGGCGGTGGCGGCGGTGCCGGCCGGGGGCTCGGCCGCCGAAAAGCGCCGGGCCAGGGGCGCCTGTTCCAGGGCCTGGGCGGGCGTGACCCGGGCGTGGCGGCTCGCCCGCCAGTCGGCCACGATCCCCGGGGTCACCTCCTGGTGACACCCGATGCAGGCCTCGGTGTCGCCGCTCAGGGGCGCGGCCGATGCAGCGGACGCCGCCAGCAGCGCTCCCGCGAAAAACAGGACGCGGCTCCTCATTGCGTTCCTCCTCCTCTGGCGCACGGCGCCGGCGTCAATACCCCCTGCCTCCGGACTCGATGCCCACGATGCGGCCGTCCTCCATGCGCACCACGTAGTAGAACCGGTGGGGGCCGAAGTTGTAGGTCCACTCCTCCACCTCCACGGTCACCCGAACCTCCCGCAGGACCCGGCGCACCGGATCCCACACCTGGACGGCCCGCTCCCGGGTGCGGCTCTGCGTGAGGGCCGGCTCGCCGCAGCGCTGGAGGAGGTCGAACTTGCGGTCCCCCACCGCCACCAGGTCGGAGCCGCAGCGAAGGTAGCGCGCCTGGGCGCCGGGGGCCGCCCCCAGGAGGAGAGCAATCAGCACAAGGCTCTGGGCCGGTTTCGGAAAGCGCATCCATCGTCCCTGCGGGTCGGGAGAGGCCATGGTGGCCCAGCATACCGGCGCGCGCGGTGCGCGCCAGTGGGCGGGGTCGCTATCCGGCGGCCGAGCAGCGATCCAGCACCGCGTCGCACAGCGCCGGGAGCACGCGCCCCGCCGGCCCCCGCAGGAAGATATCGGTGACCGTGCCCGTGAGGGAAGACGGCTCCAGGTTCACCTCCACCAACGCCGCCCCTGCCCGGCGCGCGACCCGCGGCATCTCGTTGGCCGGTGCCACCTCCGCCGAGGTCCCCACCACGAGCATGGCGCCGCAGGTGCCCGCGAGCCGGTAGCTCTCCGCCAGGGCCGATCCGGGGATGTCCTCTCCGAAGAAGATCACATCGGGCTTGAGCAGGTTGGCGCAGTCGCACCCGGGGGGCATCCCCCGGGCCCGCGCGTCGGCCCGGGTGAAGCGGCTGCCGCACGACAGGCAGGTGAGCGTACGGTGGGAGCCGTGGAACTCCACCACCCGCCGGCTCCCCCCCTCCTGGTGGAGGCCGTCGATGTTCTGGGTGATCACCCCCTCCACGATTCCCGCCTCTTCGAGACGGGCCAGGGCTCGGTGCCCCGGGTTGGGACGGGCCGCGTCGAGCACCGCCTCCATCGCCTCGAGCATGCGCCACACCCGTGCAGGATCTCGCCGAAACGCCTGAAGCGTTGCATACTCCTCGGGCGGAAACCGGGTCCAGAGGCCCTGCGCGCTGCGAAAGTCCGGGATTCCGCTCTCCACGCTGATGCCCGCTCCCGTGAGCACCACGACCCGGCGCCGCGACGCCAGGAGCTCCGCCGCCTGGGCCACCACCTCTCTCAAGGCGCCCCCTCCCGAAACGCCTCGACCCGAGCCCGGATCTCCTTGATGCGGGCCTTGAAGCGGGGACCCGAGGGAAGGATCCGGTCCACGAAGTGGTGGCGCATGCTGGCCTCGCTCCACCGGGGCTCCGCGCCGGGCTCCGGGCGAAAGGCCCGCTGGCCGCCGCCCGTGTCCTCCCACGCCCCGGGCAGGTCGCACAGGGTGCAGCGGGCCGAACCGTCCGGCTTCCCCGTCACCAGGTCCAGGTGGCACACGGGGCACGTGCCGGGCTCGCCCCGGTAGGCGGTTCGCCCACGGGCCAGGGCCCGCCCGGCCTCCCCGGCCCGCCGGCAGGCCCGCTCGTCGTCGAGCACCTCCCCAGGCCCCTGGCCGTACCCCACCCATTGATCCACTACGGGCATCCCCAGGAAGAGAAAGGTGAGCGACAGCTGGGCCAGCGCAAAGGGCTCCCACCCCGGAACCCCCGCCGCGGCCACGGCGACGCCGGGCTTCCCGACGAACTCCCGGGCGACCCCGAAGCGGATGAAGCGGTCCTGGAGGTTCTTCACCGCCCCCGTGGCCCCCAGGACGTAGGTCGGCGACCCCAGAACCACCCCGTCGGCCCACCGCCAGGCCTCCAGGAGCTCCGGGAGCCGGTCTGGCTGCACGCAGTCGACACCCTTGAACACGCAGGCCATGCACCCCTTGCAGGGCCCCAGGTCGAGGTCGGTGAGGCGCAGGAACCGGCCCTGGGCCCCCTCGGCCTCGGCCCCCCGGAGGGCGTGGTGCACCAGGAGATCGGTATTGCCCCAGGCACGGGCGCTGGCGCTGATGCCGAGAATGTTCACGGCTCACCTCCGCGGGTGGCAGGTTCGTTCTGCGGCCGGAGTATACGGGGGCCCCTTGAGCCGGGTCAAAAGGGCGCGGCATCTGCGCCACCCCCGAGACCCGGCCCGAGCCCCCGTACGGCCCTTATACGGGTCGGTGCCGGGCCGCATGCCCCCCGATGTCGATGGCGGCAGGCTGCCCGGGGCGCTACCGTAGGGCTGCACACCCGCGGCGCAGCCCCTTCGCGGCCCGCCGCTGACCCGGAAAGGAGGACGCCATGAGAACGAAGAGCCTCTCGGTTGCCGCCCTTGCCCTTGTCGCGTCCTGGACCCTGGGCCCCGGGCTCGCCGAAGCCGGGGACCGGTACCGGAAGCCGCACGGAAGCAAGTCCTCGCCCACCTGGGTGCGCCGCGCCCCGGTCCGCCCTGGTCCGCCCCCCTGGACGCCGGTCCACCTCCACGGTCCCTACCGGGAGCACGGCCTGCGCCACCCCTACCCCTCCACCACGGTGGTCTACCAGTCGTACACGGCCTACGCGGGACCCGCCTACCCGGGCGGCGCGTGGGGGAACCGGGAACTCCTGGGCAACCTGATCGGCGGCACCGTGGGGGGCGTGCTCGGGGCCCAGGTGGGGAAGGGATCGGGCCGCACGGCCGCCATCGTCGGGGGAACGGTGGTGGGCGTGCTGGTGGGCGGCAGCGTGGGCCGCTCCATGGACGCGGTGGACCGGCTCTACGTGAACCAGGTGTTGGAGACCGCCCCCACCCGCACGGCCGTGGCCTGGCACAACCCCGACACCCGCACGCGCTACGAGGTCACCCCCATCGCCACCTACCAGGAGGCCGGCCGCTACTGCCGCGAGTACACCGCCACGGCCCTGATCGGCGGCCGGTCGCAGCAGATCTACGGCACCGCGTGCCGCCAGCCCGACGGTTCCTGGGAGGTGGTCCGCTAGCCCCGATTTCCACCGGGGGACGCCGGTGCTCCGGGCGCTCAACTGCCCCCGGCGCCCCTGCCCCGGCGCTCCCCCGGTGTTTTCGTTTTCCGAGCCGACCCCACTCGTCCCCCCATTCGTCCCATAGGTCCCATAGGTCCCATCGCCCTTCCCTGTGGGCCCCCGCCGTCTCCTCCTTTCCCTTGACGCCCCCTTCCCCCCGTGCACACTGGAGTCCGTGCGAGTCGGGGGGAGGGAGGCGAAGCCGTGGTGACCCGACGCATCCGCAAGGTGTTTCGCAGCAAGCCCACCATCGAAGGGGCGGGCGTCCACCTGAAGAGGGCCTTCGGCTTCAGCCAGGTGCCCCTCTTCGATCCGTTCCTGCTGCTCGACGACTTCCGATCCCGGGAGCCCGAGCACTACCTCCCCGGCTTCCCCTGGCACCCCCACCGAGGCATCGAGACCATCACCTACGTGCTCGGGGGCGACGTGGAGCACGGCGACAGCCTGGGCAACCGGGGGGTGATCACCGCCGGGGACGTGCAGTGGATGACCGCCGGCAGCGGCATCATCCACCAGGAGATGCCCAAGGGCGACCCCGGGGGCGCCATGCTCGGTTTCCAGCTCTGGGCCAACCTGCCCGCAGCCCACAAGATGATGGAGCCCCGCTACCGGGACGTGAAGAGCGCCCAGATCCCCACCGCCGCCCTGCCCGGGGGCGTCGAGGCCAAGGTGATCTGCGGCGAGGCAGGGGGCGTGCAGGGTCCGGTGCGCGACGTGGTCATCGAACCGGAGTACCTCGACGTGCGCATCCCCGCCGGGGGTTCCTGGACCCACCCCACCCCGGCGGGGCACACGGCCTTCGCCTACGTCATCGAAGGACGCGGCTGCTTTTGCGAGGAAAGGAAACCCTTCTCCTACGAAGCCGAGGGCGCCAACTACTTCGACCTGGAGCGCGAACCGCTCCTGCCGGACGGGACCCTCGTCCTCTTCGGCGACGGAGACCGGGTCACGGTCTCGGCCGAGGAGCACCCGGTGCGCTTCCTCTACGTCTCGGGCAAGCCCCTGGGCGAGCCCGTGGCCTGGTACGGCCCCATCGTGATGAACACCCAGGAGGAGCTGCGGGTCGCCTTCGAGGAGTACCGCGCCGGCACCTTCCTCAAGCACCAGGCCCGCTGACGGGAAGGGGCGGTCCGCGATTGACCGTTTCAGGCGTTCGGCCTATACATTGACCTTATACATCGCGTCGGGAGGCGGCTGTGGTTCGGACCCAGATCTACCTGACCGAGGACGAGCAGAAAGCGCTGGACGCGCTGGCGCGGGAGACCGGGCAGACGAAGAGCGAGCTGATCCGGCGGGCCATCGACCGATTTCTGGAGCGCCGGGCGGAGGCGGGGCGTCTCGACCAGCTCTGCCGGGGGCGGGGGATCTGGGCGGGAAGGGATGATCTGCCGGACCTCCGGGCGATGCGCCGAGAGTGGGAGCGATTTCCCGTCGAGGGCGAGTAGCGGTGGCCACCCGGTACCTCGTGGACACAGACGTGTGTGTCGACTACCTGCCGGGGCTACCCCAGGCCGCCGAGTGGCTGGAAGCGGTCAGTGGCCCCGCGCTCCTCTCTGCCGTCACCGTCGCCGAGCTTTTCGCGGGGGTGCGTGAGGGACCGGAGCGGTCCCGCCTGGGAGACTTCCTCGGGGCTTTTTCCATCGTCCCCGTGGACGAGCACATCGCCGAACGGGGCGGGCTGTATCGCCGCGACTATCGAAAGAGCCACGCTACCGGCCTCGCCGACGCCCTCATCGCGGCCACGGCGGAAGCTGCCCAGGCAACCCTCGCCACCCTGAACGAGACCCACTTCCCCATGCTTGCCCGGGTCGTGGTGCCGTACCGAAAGAACTGATCCGCCCCGGTCGAGAATCGCCGCTCTCCGCGGCGATTTCTGCCCCTCCCGCCCGGTGAGGGGTGGGGCGCCTTCTGCCCTCCCCCTCACCCCTCCCAGAACCGCCGCAGCGCCCAGTCCAGGCCGAAGAGGAGCACCGACAGGGCGAGGAGCGGGCCGGCGGCCCAGGGCTCCTCCACCCGGCGGCCCACCACCTCCACCTGGCTGCGGCCCCGCTCGGCCAGGTGCTGGATGAGGCCCCGGTCCCCGAGGGGGAAGGCGCGGCCGCCGGAGGCCTCGGCCAGGGCTTCCAGGTAGGCCCGGTCCACGCCGAGCCGGAGCCCCTCGGGGCTCTCCCCCTCCACGGGAAACTCCACGGCGTCTCGCCCCAGGAACGCCCCCCCGGCCTGGGCCTGTGCCTCGACCCGCCACAGGCCCTCCCGAGGCAGGACCACCGGCGCGCTCGCATACTCGCCAGGCGCCTGCTCGGACCACTCCAGGGGGATCGGCAGGCCGTCCTCCGCGGCGAGGCTTCCGCCGAGGGCGGCACCCGACGCCGGCTCGTAGGAGCGGTCGAGCACCCGCACCCGCAGGCGCAGCTCCTGGCCCGCCCGCACCGGACTAGGGGGCATCCCCAGGCGCACCAGCTCCATCTCGGGGTCGTGGACGAGCCAGCGCAGGGCCCGGGTCCAGAAGTCCCGGTAGGCGGCGTCCTCGCCGCCGGCCCCCGCGTGGGGCAGGGCCCAGTGCCACAGGCTGTCGCTGGCCACGGCCAGGGTGCGCCCCGCCCCCACCTCGGCCAGGGCCACCAGGGGTTGGGGACCGTACTCGGTGCGGGCCTCCGGGTTCTCGGCCAGCACCACGGCCCCGGGTCGGGGGCGCAGCACCCAGTTCATGCCGTCGAGCTCGGGCAGGGCGTTCCAGAGGGCCCGGTTTTCCTCGGAGGTGGGGTGCCACTGGAAGAGCGGGTGGCGCAGCCCCGCGTCGGTCAGGCGCGGGCGAAACCGCCCCCGCAGGTAGGCCCGCCCGGGGGCGGCACCCGAGAAGTCCAGGGGAAGGATCTCCTCCAGGGGGGTCCCCTCGTAGCCCCCCAGGGCAAAGGAGCGGTCGCCCCCGAGCATGGCGAAGCCGCCGCCGTCGTCCCGCACGAACCGCACCAGGTTGTCCAGGAAGTGGCGCGGCACGTAAGGGGCGTAGTCGAAGTTGGCGAAGAACACCGCGTCGAAGGAGGGCAGCTCCTGGCCGAAGAGCTCCTGGGTGGGAAACGGGATGAGGGAGAGCTCGTCCTGGGGCACCAGCGCCAGATCCTGGGGGGTGCGCAGGATGAGGAAGGTGATGAGGTCGATGCCCGGGTCCTGCCGCAGCCGCCGGGAGAGGAACCGCACGTCCCAGGTGGGGGTGCCGGCCACCAGCAGCACCCGCGTCTTGTCGCGGATCACGTTCAGGCTGAACTGGGCCCGGTTGTTCTCGGCCGTCGCCTCGCCGGGCCGAGGCGTCACCTCCACCCGATACGCCCGGCGCCCGGTGCGGGTGGGCGTGAAGGACAACGACACCGTTGCGCCTTCGGGCCCGAGCTCCGCCACCTCCGAGCGCAGGGGCCGGCCCCCCTCGAGCAGGGTCACGGCGGCCGGCCCGGGGGCAAGCCCCGAGAGCCCCAGGCGCACCCGCACCTCCACCGGGGTGCGGATGAAGGCCACCGGCGGCGTCTCCACCGCCTCGATCCAGAGATCCTGCACCGGCCCGGACCCGGCGACCACGGGGTACACCGGAAAGGGGAGCCCCCCGGGGGGCACGCCCGGCCGCTCGGTGTCGCGCCCGTCGGAGAGGAGCACCACGGCCGCCGTGTCGGGGCGCACCCGGGCCAGGCTCTCCAGGGTGCGGCCGAGCGGGGTGTGGGGCCCGGCAAACGTCCCCCCCTCGGCGGGCTCGGCGGGGTCGCGGACCGGGGGCGGATCCCCCAGCCCCAGCAGCTCCACGCGGTAGAAGGCCCCCAGATCCCGGCCCAGGTCCGCCTCGGCGAGCCAGCGCTGGAGCGCGGGCCCGGGCGCCTGGGGCCCCAGGGCCATGCTCCGCGAGGTGTCCAGGACCACCGCAAGGGGCGAGCGCTTGGCCCGGGTGAGGTCCACCTCCCGGGCCGGGCGCAGCACCGCGGCGGCCACGGCCACCACCGCCGCGAGGCGTACCCCCAGCAGCAGCGCCCGGCGCGCCGGGGGGAGCCCCCGGCTGGAGTGGAGGCCCGAGACCACCGCCAGCGCCCCCAGGACGGCCAGGGCCGCGATCCACCCGGGGTGACCGTTCAGGAGCACCCACGCCCCTTCCCCGGTCACCGCTGCCTCCGCTTCAGGATGAAGGGGATGTGCACCTGATCCTTCTTGTAGTTGCCGGTCAGGGCGTACATTGCCAGGTTGACCCCCAGCCGGAAGGTCATCTCCCGCTGGCGCTCCCCCCCGGGGGTGCAGGGGTGGGTGTAGCCGCCCAGGGGGTCCCCGTCGAAAGCTCCCCCCAGGTCGTTGGGGCACAGGACGGCCGGGGTCAGGTCTTCAAGGTCGATTCCGTATAGAAACGGCCGCACGAGCTTTCGCCCGGGCACGTCTCGCAGCAGATAGAAGCTCTGGAAGGCCGTGTGGTCGGCCGGCAGCGGCTCGAGGCCCCGGCCCGGGAGCACCCGGCCCAGGGTCTCGGCCACCCCCTGGGCAAACCCCGAGTCCGCCACCCCGGTCGCATCGTCGAAGAGCACGAATCCTCCGTGCTCCAGGTAGCGGCGAAGCCACCCCTCGGCCTCCGCGCCCAGGCTGGGGAAGCTCCCCCTGCCCCCCACGTACAGGAAGGGGAGCGCGAAGAGCTCGGGGCTCCCCACGTCCACGACCCGCCGCCGGGGCTCGGGCTCCACGCTGGTGCGCCGGCGCAGGGCCTCGAGAAAGCGCTCGGCCGCCCGGGGGCTGGGGTCCCAAGACCCCGGGTAGCGCAGCTGGGCCCAGGTGAAGTAGTCCCTGCGGCCGTAGGCCTCCCCCCGCCCGGGCCACCCCGCCCCGGCCAGGAGCCCGGCACCGCCCCCCGCCAGCGCCAGCAGCACCTCCCGGCGCGACCATCCGGTCTTCTTCATCCTTCCCCCTTCATCCTTCCCCCTTCCAAACCCAGCTCCCCCACGCCCCGCACCCGTCGCCACCGACCGGAGAGCACGGCTTCGAGCACCAGCGCGCCCAGGAGGGCGGCGGCGAGCCACGCCGAGACGTCCCTGCGGCCCGAAAACGGCCCGGCCCCAGCCGCTGCCCCCGCCGTGCCCGCCCCGGGGCCGAGGCGGGCCTCGACCTCCTCCGGCGCAAGGCGGGTCAGATCCGACTCGGCGGGGTCGATCCGGGCCGCAAAGGCATCCAGGAAGGTCTCCCCCGCACGGATCCGGTACACCCCGGGAACCGGGGGAACGAAGCGCTCCCCGGGCGCCCAGAAGAGGCGGCCGCCGGGCCCGTCCACGGCGACCGGGACATCGTAGGGGAGCTCCAGGGGGTACCCGGCCGTGGCCCAGGGGGCGAGAGGCGGCCGCAGGCGCCCTGCCGCGTGCAGGAGCACCCGCTCGAGCCAGGGGAGGAAGGCGGGCTGGAGGCAGAGGTCCGCCCCGTCCCGGTCTGCCGTCGTGCCCAGCAGCAGGGTGCGCCCCCGGCCCACCCGGCGCTCCACCAGGAGGGGGGCGCCGTTTTCCAGACGCATCCACACGTCCACCCCCTCCCCCACCCGGGCTTCGGGGAGCCAGTACCGTTCCACCCGCACCCCCGAGAGATCTCCCGCCGCCCGGTCCCGAAAGAGGGCCGCCGGGCCCGCCAGCCCGGCTAGATCCAGGACCTCGAAGGGGCGCCGCGAGGCGTCGTCGGGGCGAAGCGTCACCACGTCGCGCACCGGCGCCGCCAGGATCGGCTCCAGCCCCTGGGCCGACTCGTAGGTGGACCACCGGTCGCCCGCCGTCACCACAACGCCCGCGCCCTCCTCCAGGCGCCGGCGCACGGCGTCCACCAGTTCGGGGCCCAGGGGGCCCGGATTGGCGAAGAGCACCGCGTCCACCTCCGCCAGATCGGCCGGCACCAGATCCCCCAGGCGCACCTCCCGCACCTGGAACGCCCCCGCGAGCCGGGTGCCCGGGGCAAAGGCCCGCCGCACGAAGAAGAGCTCGTCGCGGATCTCGAACCCCCAGGGATCGCCGTTGACCAGGAGCACCCGGGTCGCGGCCCGCCCCCGCCCCACGAAGGCCACCCGGTCGTCCAGGGCCAGATCGCCCCCGGGCTCCAGGCGCACCTCCCCTTCGTACACGCCGGGCGGGGGCTCGAAGCGAAACGAGGTCTCCGTTCCTTCGAGAAAAGCCGTGAGACGCCGCTCGTCGCCCAGGGCGAGGTGCACGGTGCGCCGCGGCACCTCCCCCGCAGGCCACCCCGAGGCGCCCACCTGCACCCGCACCGCCGCTTCCCCTTCGTCGATCGCGGCGACCCACGCGTTTCGCGGGGCAGCCAGGCCGGCGTCGATCGCCTGCACGGGGGCGCCGGCGCCGCGCGCGCTCCCTGCGCCCCGCTCGGACCAGGCCGAAGCCTGGAGGTCGGTGGCCAGCGCCACCCGCCCCCCGGGGAGGCCCTCCAGGAGCGCCCGGGCCGTCTCCACCGCCGCACCGATCCGGTGGGGCCCGAAGGCGATGGCGGCCTCGTCCAGGCGCCGGCGCACCGGGGCCGGGTCCGCCGAAAAACCCTGGTGCCAACCCGGGTCCCCATCCCGAGTGGTGGCGAAGAGAAACCGGTCGCCGGGGATCGCGGCCCCCAGGATGGCCCGGAGGGCGGCGCGGCCGTCCTCCAGGGGCACGCGGCCGTCCCGGCTCGCCGCCATGCTGGGGGAGGTATCCAGGAGCAGCACCCAGGTGGCGGGCCCCTCGGGCCCTGCGCCCTGCCGGCACCCCGGCCCGGCATAGAGGAGGGCCAGGCACCCCAGGGCGGCCGCCCGGGCGAGCAAGAGCAGCAGGCGCCGGAGCTTCAGGTGGGCCGAGGCCCGGGCTCGGGCCCGCTCCAGGAACCGGAGCGTGGCAATGGGCACGGTGCGCACCCGGCGCCGCCCCAGGAGGTGGATGAGGATGGGGACGGCGATCCCCAGGAGACCCCACAAGAGGGCCGGACGAAGAAAGTCCACGGCCGGTCAGCGCCTCGCTGCCCGATGGGGCCGCTGGGCCCGGCGCAGGAGCCGGCCCAGCGCCGGAGCCGGGTCGTCGGCCCCGCTGAGGAAGGCGTGGGGCACCCCCAGGGCCTCGGCCTGCCGGGCCAGGCCCCGGACGAAGGCGGAGATCTCCTCCCGGTAGGCCCGGCGCAGGGGTAGGGGATCGAGCACGAGGTTCGCCGGGCCCTCCAGGTCCAGGAAGCGGGTGGTGTTCTCGAAGGGGAGGTCCACCTCTTCGGCGTGGAGCAGGTGCACCACCCGGGGGGCCAGGCCCCGGGCCCGCAAGAGCCGCGCTCCTTCGAGGCGCTCCTCCCCTTCGTCGAGGAAGTCGGAGAAGACGAAGACCGCCGCGTCGCGCTTGAGCCGCTCCCCCACACCCCGGCAGGCCGTGCCCAGGGCGGCCTCGCCGGCCGGGCGGGCTCCCCCGAGCACCTCGAGCACCGCGCCGAGCTGCGCCGAGCCGCTTCGGGGCGGGAGCCACACCCCTTCTTCCCCGCCGGCCAGGTGCACCCCCACCGCGTCGCCCTGGCGCAGGAGGCACGCGGCCAGGGCCGCCGCCAGGCGGGCGGCCAGGTGGTACTTGGAGGAGCGAAGCCCCCCGTTCTCCGCCCCGTAGACCATGGAGCGGCTCGCGTCCACCAGGAGCACGGCGCGCTGGAGGCGCTCGTCTTCGTAGCGCTTCACCAGGAACCGGTCGGTCTTGGCGAGGAACTTCCAGTCCAGGTGCCGCAGGTCGTCCCCCCGGGCATACAGGGTGTGCTCCGAGAACTCCAGGCTCGCCCCCCGCCGGGCGCTGCGGTGCAGCCCCCGATGGGGATAGGGGGAAGGCGGACCGGGGATCTCCCGGCGGCTCAAGCGGGCCACCAGGACCGGGTCGAAGAGGTCCGCGCGGGTGAGCATGGGCGCAAGGGGGCTCACGCGGCCGACACCGACTCCACCACCTGGGCGAGGATCTCCGCCACGCTTACCCCCTGGGCCTCGGCCCGGAAGCTCGGCACTACCCGGTGCTTGAGGGCCGGCACCACGAGCGCCCGCACGTCCTCGGGCCCGGCGGCGTAGCGGCCCGCAAGGAGCGCCCGGGCCTTGGCCCCCAGCACCAGGTGCTGGGCAGCCCGGGGACCGGCGCCCCAGGAGACGAGCTCCTGGACGGCCTTGGGGGCCTCGGGCCCCGGGCGGGTGGCCCGCACCAGCCGCACCGCGTAGGCCAGCGCCGCGTCGGCCACGGGCACCCGGGGCACGGCCTCGCGGAAGAGGCGGATGCGCTCGGGGTCGAGCACCTTGCGAAGCGCCGGGGGCGGGCCCGCGGTGGTCTTGCGCACGATCTCCAGCTCCTCGGAGGCGTCGGGGTAGTCCATCTCGATGGCGAACATGAACCGGTCGAGCTGGGCCTCGGGCAGGGGGTAGGTGCCCTCCTGCTCGATGGGGTTCTGGGTGGCGAAGACGAGGAAGGGCGGCTCCAGGGGATGGTCCACTCCCGCCGCGCTCACCTTGTACTCCTGCATGGCCTGGAGCAGCGCCGCCTGGGTCTTGGGGGAGGTGCGGTTGATCTCGTCGGCCAGGAGGATGTTGGTGAAGATCGGGCCCCGGACGAAGCGGAAGGCCCGGCGGCCGGTGGCGTGGTCCTCCTCCAGGACCTCGGTGCCGGTGATATCGCTGGGCATGAGGTCCGGCGTGAACTGGATGCGCTTGAAGTCCAGCGCCAGGGCATCGGCCAGGGTGCGGATGAGGAGCGTCTTCGCCAGCCCCGGCACCCCGATGAAGAGGCCGTGCCCCCCCGCGAAGAGCGCCACCAGCAGGAGATCCACCACCCCCCGCTGGCCCACGATCACCTTGCCGATCTCCGCCGCCACCTCCGCGTGGGCCCGGGCGGCCTCCACCACCAGCTCCCGGTCCGCCGGGGTCTCACTTCCAGTCTGGTTCATTGGGGTACCTTTGGGTTGCTGGTTGTCCGTTGTCCTTGGTCCGTGGTCCGTGGTGGGTTGAGGATCGTGGGGGGGGTATGGGACCGATGAGACCTATGGGACCTATGGAAACCCTCGGCTCCCCTTCACCCTGCACCCTTCACCCTGCATGTTTCACGCCTCACGTCTCACGCTTCACGCCCGCCTCACTCTTCCAACAGCCCCAGCGCCCACTCCTCCCGGGCAACCAGGCGGGAGTCGCCCAGGGCGCGGGCGGCGTGGAGGAGCGCCCCCCTCGCGGGGACGTGGAAGGGGTTGATCTCCAGCACCTCTTCCAGGGCCTCTGCGGCCTCGCCGAACCGCCCCAGGCCCAGCAGGGCCTCCCCCTTGCGGTGCCACAGGCCCGGCAGGTCCGGATAGAGGCGAAGCGCCTCGGCCGCCACCTGCGCCGCCGCTTCGTAGCGCTCGGTGGCAAGCAGCCCCAGTGCGTGGCGCGAGGCGATGCCCGGGGCCGCCGGGGCCGCAGCATAGGCCTTGCGGTACTCCGCCGCGGCCGCCACCATCCGGCCCCGGGCCCGCAGCATGTCGCCCAGGCGGGAGAAGTCCCGGGCCTGGGGGTCGGCGATGGCGCCGGGCTCCCCGTCCAGGGGCTGGCCGTGGTCGGCGAGCTCCAGGCCGATCACCTGCACGGCCTCCCGCTCCAGGGGCAGCCGTGCCGCCCACTCCCTCCAGGCCCCCTCGAAGGAGCCAAAGGTGTCTCCCCAGGCCGTCTCCAGTGCCTCCCGGTCCCCCGCTCCGCCACCGAGCTCCTCCACCAGGCCCCGCAGCGCCCCGGGCCCCCGCCGCTCCTCCAGGAAGGACATCATGGTCCCCACCTGGGCAAAGGCCAGGGCCGTATCTTCGGCCGAGGGAAGCTTGGCCACCGAGGGACTCATGGCCTCCAGGGGAATGAGGGTGCCGGCTTCCAGGCGCCGGAAGAGCAGCGCCTGCCCGGAGGGCTCCAGCTCCCCCAGCACCCCCCGCCAGCTCGCCTCCAGGTACTTGGCGATGCCCTCGTGTACCCAGATGGGCGCGGCCCCGTGGGTCAGGCGGTAGAGCGCCAGGTGCACGTACTCGTGGCACAGGGTGTCGCGCCACCGGTAGCCCCAGGCGGTCACCCGGGGCGTGGTGATCATGAGGCGGTCGAACTTGCACAGGCCGATGGTGCCCGACGTCTCCACCTCCTGGCGGGTGAGGGTGGAGACCGCAGTGAAAGACGCCGTGGTGGGGTAGATCTCGAGCCGCACCCGGCCCTGGGGCTCGAACCCGAGCTCCCGCACCAGGGCTTCCCGGGCCGCCTCCAGGGCTTCCAGGGCCGCGTCGGCCAGCACCTCGTCTTTGGGATGGCCCCAGGAGACCTCGAAGTGGGCGCTCGTCCGGGACCGGAAGTCCCGGGTGGCCTCCGCCGTGGCCGCCACCAGGTTCCGGAAGGGTCCCGTCACTCCCAGGCTCTCCAGTCGCCCCAGGGCATCTGCGTAGCGCCCCTCGAAGAACAAGACGTGGGCCTCCAGGGCCCGGGCGTTGGGGTCGCCGGGGTCTTCCGCGAGAAGGCCGTCCACCACCCGGCGGGCTTCGGGAACCCTCCAAGCTCCAAGCAGGGTATTGCCCAGGTAGAGCCCCAGGTCCGCCGCCGAGAGCCCGTAGACTTCCCGAGTGGGGGGCTCCTGGGGGGGGGTCTCCTGGGAACGGGCCGGGCCGCCGAGGGCCAGGGCGACCAGGAGGGCCCCCAGGCCCCGGGCGAGGAGCCCGCGGCACCCCAAGCCCCCCGGGTAAGCTGGATTTGCGCGGCTCACCGGATCAGCCTTTCGTAGTAGCGCTCCACTTCTTCCTCGTAGTCCCGGGGGTAGCGGCCCTGCATGGCCCGCAGCACCTCTTCGCGGAAGGCGCGCAGCTCCCGGGCCTCCATCTCCCGGGGGATCTCCACGGGGCTGCGGTCCACGTCCTGCCCCTGGCCGGGGCGCTGGCCCGGGCGCCGCATCACCTGGAGGCCCTGGCCGGGCTGGCCCTCTCCCGTCTGGCGCCGGGCGCCCTCGAGCCGGCGCCCGAGCTCGGCGAGCTCCTCCAGGGCCCGGGTCTCGGGGGGCACCGCCCCGAAGGGGTCGCCCTGCCCCAGCCTCTCCCCGGCCTCGCCCATGGCCTGCTGGGCGGCGCGGGCCCGGCCGGGCAGCCCCGGATCCACGAAGGGGCTCCGCCTCGCCAGGCCCTCCAGGCGATCGCCCACGGCGCCGGTGCGCTCCCCGAGCTCCCCTTCCCGCTCGCCGAGCTCCCCCAGGGCCTGGGCGTCCTGGGGCCGGAGGCCCTCCAGGCGGCGGCCCGCCAGGGCATCGAGATCCTGGAGCAGCCCCTCCACCTCCCGCCGCGCCGCGCCCGCGTTCTCCTCCACCTGCCGGGCCCGGGGGTCCTGGGCGTCCAGGCTTCCCAGGGCACCGGCGCGCAGGTCCTCCATCGCCTCTCCCAGGGCCCGGGCGCCCTCCCGGGTTCGGCCCAGGTCCTCCCGCAGGGCTTCGCGCACCTCGGCGACCGCCGCGCCCACCCGCTGACGGCTCTCCAGGAGCCGCAGGGCCCCATTGGGTCTGTCGGCGCCGGGCGGCCGGTCCTCCGTTCCCGGGGGCGCCGGCATGCCGTGAAACCCCGCCCGGGGGGCGCCCATCTCGATGCGCCGGGCGGCCTCCTCCACCACCCGGAGGCGGCGCTCGCTGCGCTCCAGCAAGCTCTCCACCTCCTCGCGCAGGCCCTCCAGGGCCCGACGGGACGCCTCGCGGCCGATCTCCTGGGTCTCCTGGAGGATCTTCTCCTGGCGGGCGGCGATGTCTTGCACGTCGGCCTCCAGCTCCGAGAGCTCATGGAGCAGGGGGTCCATCTCCCCCTGGGAGGCGCCCCCGGCGGCCTTCTCCAGGGCGGCGAGCCACTGGGTCAGGGTCTCCAGGAGCTTCTCCGCCAGGGCCTGGGCCTTCTCCCGATCCCCCGCCTCCAGGGCCTCCCGGAGCTCTCGCAGGGTGTCTTCCAGCTCGCTCGCCGGCATGTCGCGCACGGCGTCGGCGTTGGCGAAGGCATCGGGCATCTCGGCGGCGCCCTGGCTGAGCTTCTGGGCCATCTGGGCCAGGAGCTGCTGGAGCTGGTCCACCCGGGCCAGGAGGTCCTCGGGGGCGGCGCCCCGCTGGAGGTCGTCGAAGAGGCTGCGCTGGAGGGCCGCGAGCTCGTCCCCCAGGCTCAGGGCCTCCTCCATCCGCAGGCTGCGCAGGAGCCGGTCCAGGAAGAGGATGTCTCGCTCCAGCTCGGCGATCAGGGGCTCCCGCTCCGCTCCCCCGGCGAGGAAGGGCTCCAGGGCGCCCCGGAGCCCGCCCTCCATCTTGAGCACCGCCACCGCCCCCAGGGCCCCCTCCGCTGCGGCCCGCTCCACCCGGTCCACGAGCTGGTCGAAGAGCCGGAGCAGGTCGTGACCCTTGGCGCGCAGCCGCTCCAGGTCCGCGGGTGCGGCAGGCTCCGGAAGCTCCAGGTGGTCCGCGAGCTGGCCCAGGAGGGCCTCCAGGAGCCGCTCTTCCAGGCCCGCGATTTCGGCCACCAGACGGCGCTTGTCCAGGAACGAGACGTAGACCGACCGGCTGCTCCCCGCCTTGGGGCCCGAGACGGTGTCCCCGTCCCAGGCCTCCACCCGCAGGTGCGCGCCCTCCCCCAGCTGCGGGTGGGCCAGGGGGAGGAAGCGGGTGCGGCCCTCCACGCGCCGGACAGCCCCGGGGACGGCTCCGGAGGCAGCGCCGGGGTCGACCCCCGCGGGCACGAGCGACAGGGGCAGCCGCACCTCGGCCTCTCCCTGGAGGACGAGCTCGGCCCGCTCCACGCCGAAGTCGTCGGACGCCGCGAAGGCCACCTCCACCTCCTGGTCGGAGGTCACCTCCCGGTCGCCTTCGGGGGCCGTCAGCTCCACCGCCGG
Organism: Thermodesulfobacteriota bacterium; assembly: GCA_040756475.1. Lineage (NCBI taxonomy): Bacteria > Pseudomonadati > Thermodesulfobacteriota > Thermodesulfobacteriota bacterium. Next base: position 729 of record JBFLZB010000005.1, on the reverse strand, counting down.
CCGGGTGTCTTCCACCAGGGCCACGGCCCGGGGCAGGAAATCCGAGGGCACCTCCCGGCCCCCCTGGAAGAACGCCAAAGAGTAGGTGCCGGGCCGGTCCAGGAGCCAGGAGACCGAGAAGCGGCGGCCCTCCAGGGCCAGGGGAACCACCTCCCCCCCGGGGCCCACCCAGCGACCGCCCTCCAGGGCCCGCGAGACCTCGCCCTCCAGGGTGACCCGGGTGCCCCGGTAGCCCCGCGCGGCGCCATCGGTCCCCTCCACCCGGCGCTCCGGCAGCCCGGTATAGGCCGGCGGCGCGTAGGTCAGGTGCAGGTTGCCCAGGGTCACGGGCGCGGGGGCGCCTCCGGCGAAGAGGGCCCCGAAGGGCCCGCGGGCGCCGGGGTCGAGCGCACCCCACAGGGCCACCAGCGCCGCCGCCGTCACCGCCTGGAGGGCCCGCAGGGCTGCCGGTCTGCCCGGCACGGCGCGTGCCGGGTCGAGCTCCCGGGCCGTCCGCTCGGCTTCCTCTACGTGGGCCCGGGCAAGTTCGGGGCTCGCCCCCCGAGCCTCGGCTCCCCCCTCCCCCCAGGCGGCCAGGTCCGCGCCGGTGAGGAGGAGCTCTCGCAACCCGGGGCTCGCGCCCGCCAGGAGCTCGGCAGCCCGGGCCGGGCCGATGCGGGGCCGCGCCCGCCTCCCCTCCCCCAGGGCCGCGAAGATCGCCGACGCCGCCGACGCCGCCAGGGCAAGCCC